>WFZU01000069.1 GCA_015489405.1 Bacteroidales bacterium | reverse complement strand
TTCAAGAACAAGGCTTGTGAAGTTCTGAAAATCAAGGAGTTGAGTTCTGTCAATGAAGTTTTGAGTATGAGCGTAACGCAGAAGCCGGGCATTATAGACAAGCTCTAATTAGTGTCTGTCTATAAAGTCGGGAGTCTAGGCTAGAATGTTCAAGAACAAGGCTTGCGAAATACTCAAAATCAAGGAGTTGACTTTTGTTAATGACTGTTTTGAGTATGAGCGTAACGCAGTTATTGGACATTATAGACAGACTCTAATTAGATGTGTACATTCAGGCTTAATAAGAAATTCCTTCCGGGAGCTACAATCCCCGAAGAATAGGGGCGATAGGCTTTGTCTAATAGATTTTCTATCCCGAGGTGCAAGCTGAAATTCTTGCTATATCGATAGCGGAGCTTGAAATTGAGGGTGTACCAAGCGGGAGAGTAGGGGTGATTTTCTGCATCCAAGGCATAGTTTTGAATCTTTTTTCGCTCCGAAGGAGCTAAATTCACATAAGGAATTTCCCCATTGTAAATGATGTAAGCCGAAGCCTTCCATTGTTTTTTCTCGTAGTTAAGAAAGAGGCTTCCAAAAGGAGGACTGACGTGTCTTAAAGCATCTCCCATCCCATCTCTCCCGCGCATCCACGTATAATAAAGCTGTGTCGAAAGGCTGTTTGTAAATTGGTATTTCAGCTGTCCGCTAATCCCGTAAATATTTCCTTTGCCGGCATTGACAACCGCCCTCAACCGCAGCCATTCATCATTGACGTACAGGGAGTCCAACCCGTTCCACTGAAAATCTTCGCGCACCATGATATTGACCAGCAGGGAATAAAAGGCGGTAAGTTTTATTTTTAATTTTTCCCCTTGGGAATAAGTCAGACCAAGGTCGCCGTTGTAAGCATCTTCGGATTGGAGAGCAGGATTGATAACCACCATAGTTCCGGGTTCGGCATCAAAAATTTTTGCAATATCATCCAAATTGGGCGTACGGAATCCGGTGGAGAAGTTAGCGCTGGCACGCCAGCCGGGGTGAAAACGGTAAACCATGCCCGCACTTCCACTCAAAGCCCTGTCGTGCAAGAAAATATTTTCCGGCAGGGAATCCAGACTATAAATACTCCGGTTACTAAATCCGGCGTACAACCGGTAAACTTCGTAGCGCAATCCGGATTGGAAACTTAAACGGGGACAGACATTCCATTTCCAATGCATGAAACCGCCCATACTCAGCGAATAGTTTTTCCCGTTTGGGTACCGGCTTCCGATACTGTCCCGGTTTCCGTTTGTCAGATTAAGGGAATATGCGCCGGATCGCACATCGTTTCGTATGGCTTCCAGACCATAGGTCAGGATACTGTTTTTGTTTAAAAACTTTTCCGCATCCAGATTGAGCGAAAATACCTCTACATCTTCGATGTAATGTTTCTCCCGGTCGTTGTTAAATTTTCTTTTGATGCGGCTTTCTTGCACCTTTTGCTGAGCAAACATGATTTTTATCATATTCATTAAGGGATTCCTTTGCAGTTTCCCATTGATCTGAATTTGGTTCATCATCCATCGCTGGGGTCCATAGTGCCAATCCCCGTATTTGGGAAGTGA
Source organism: Bacteroidales bacterium (assembly GCA_015489405.1). Classification (GTDB taxonomy): domain Bacteria; phylum Bacteroidota; class Bacteroidia; order Bacteroidales; family S143-32; genus S143-32. The sequence continues at coordinate 3,983 of WFZU01000069.1, read as the reverse complement.
GTCTTTCGTCTCGTGGAGTTTGTCATAGCGCGGAATATCAGTAGAAGTCGTAAAATGAAAAGCATATTGTAGATCCCAAGAAGGGTTGATACGGAATTTCAATTTTTGCAAAACATTCCATTGGTCATAGCCCGAAAAACGTTGTATCAACGGATTATCATTGACGATAATACTGTCATGATTTGCCAAGCGCCGGACATAGGTTTGGCGGAGCATTCGCGGGTCAGCGGTTTTGCCCATGCGCAAATCACCGAAAGCACTATGGGAGAAAGAGGTAAATGAAGCCCAGTTTTTGTGCTCGAAAGTTAGCTCAATATGTTTGCTTTGTTCTTTTGCTGCGCTCGCAAAACGGAATAAGCCCGAAGCCATAAAGCGGGAGGAATCCGTAGTCAAAGATAGTTTCCGGGTGTGAAAATCGAACACCCCACCCAAGGCATCGCTGCCGTATATCACCGAGCCGGGTCCAAATAGTATTTCCGCTTCTTCAATACTGTTAGGGTCAATCAAAATACTGTTTTGCAGATTGCCACTCCGGAAAATAAGGTTGTTCATACGCACGCCGTCAATCACCAGCAAAATGCGGTTGGCAGCAAAGCCCCGTATCATCGGGCTCCCGCCTCCCAACTGACTTTTTTGGACAAATATTTCATGGGAATAGCTGAGGAGGTCGGCAGCGGTCGGCGCTTGAAAAAAATCAATGTCCTTGGATTTGAGAAGTGAAATATGAATGGGTACCTCATTCTCTTTTTGCTCCCATTTATTGGCGGAGATAATAAATTCATCCAACTTATAATCTTTTTCTTGCAGTAAAATGTTAAACCCTGATTTTTCCATGTCCGGATAGCTCATGACTTTTTTCCGGTAGGAAGCATGCCTGAATATGAGGGTGTCAGCGGCGGAAAGCTGGTCAAAATGAATAATGCCATTACGGTCGGTCAGTCCCGAAATCGAATGTGAAGGCGTGAAAACGGTAACATTCGGAATGGGTTCCAGTGTACCGGCATCTTTGACTATAATATTTTGCGCCGGCAACAAAAACGGGAAAATAAGAACCATTCCTGCAAGAAATCGTTTCATCATAACGCTAAATTATATGGGATTGGTGAACAAGAATGAGCTTGTCCCCAAATGTTTCTAAAAGTTTTTGGTGAAACTGTATTTGCTGTAGAATGTTTCAATAATGTCCACTGCTTCATCCACGGTATCGACAAGGTCAAAGATATGCATATCTTTTTCGCTAATTCTCCCGGCAGCCAACATCGTGTCCGTGATCCAATCAATCAAACCGCTCCAGTATTTTTTGCCGACCAAAATGATAGGGAAACTTACTAATTTATGGGTTTGAATGAGGGTGATTGCTTCAAACAATTCGTCCATGGTGCCGAAACCGCCCGGAAAAGCGATGTAGGCTTGGGCATATTTCATAAACATCACTTTGCGCACAAAGAAATAGTCAAAATTGATGAGTTTGTCCTGATCGATGTATGGATTGGGTTTTTGTTCAAACGGCAGGACGATGTTCAGTCCTACGGAACTTCCGGAGGCTTTTTGTGCTCCTTTGTTAGCGGCTTCCATGATTCCCGGACCTCCCCCCGAGATAATGCCATAGCCTTTCAACGAAAGTTGGTAGGCTAATTCTTCTGCCATTTGGTAATCTTTTTCTTCCGGTTTGGTACGAGCCGAACCGAAAATAGATACGCTGGGACCTACTTTGGAAAGGGTCTCGTAGGCATTGACAAATTCCGCCATAATTTTAAACACCGACCACGCATCATTGGTCTTTGTGTCATTCCAGCTCTTGGGCTTTATCGCTTCTCTTATTTTTGCTTCATCTACTTGTTTTTTCATCTAACCAATCATTTTTTTAGTAAACCGTAACACATAACAATAAATGTACCATAATGCCCTATGTGAACAAAAAAGTATTAGTTTCTTTTGAGACAATATGTGTATTTTTGCAGGATAGAATAAATACGAGTCAAACCGGGTGCTTTTTGCCTCCGGCACAAGAAAAATATGAGATTTCCGGGGATAAGGATATTAGGAATACTGAATACGTTGAGTATCGACATTGCCATTGGAGCCGTGATGAGTGCCGTCTTTGCCAATACGGTTTTCCGGTTCCGGGCTGAGGCGTGGTATTATCTCGTGCTGTTTTTATCTGTTTGGGTCGTTTATACTGCAGACCATTTGATTGATGCGCTGAAAAACAAGGAAAAGACTTTCTCCCGGAGACATTTGTTCTATTACCGTCATTTCCGGTCTGTCGTTTATGCAATCGTGGTACTGACGCTTGCCATTGCCCATCTGCTGTACGCTCATTTCCAACCGGTACTGTTGGGCTTTGGTTTAGCGATAGGTAGTAGCAGTGCGATGTATCTCTTTTTTGTATCGCGTTCCAAGCGTCCGAGCCTTTGGCTAATGAAAGAATTGTATGTTGCGCTCATTTATACTGCCGGTATTTGGGGTTTCCCCGTGTGGATGCGTGCTCCTTTCGCCTGGAAATTTTGGCTCTTCCCTTTTCGTTTTTTTCTATTGGTCTTTTTTGTCTTGTTGGTGTATTCCCGTTATGATGCCGAGGAAGACCGCAAAGACGGTTATTTCGGTATGGCAAGTGCCTATTATCCCGGGAAAATAAAAAAACTGATGAGAATGATTCTATGGTTATCCATTCTGCTATTTGTACCTCCGTTGTGGATTTTTGACTATCCACGGATTGTGATGTATGAGATTATTTTCGGGGCTATGTGGTCGTTGTCCGTGTTTCTTTATTGCAAGGATGAAATATTGCAAAAAGATTACCGTTACCGTATTCTCGGCGAATGGATATTTTTTCTGCCGGGAATTGTGATTGGTATTAGAGATATTATTACTTTTACAAAAAATTTTTTGTGATGCAAAAGAAACCTGAATATTTATCGGACTGGTGGGCTATCATCAGTACCTACGAAAAAATAATGTGGCTCATAGCGGCTGCTGCCAGCTTGATTTTTCTTTTTCAAATGTTTTTGTTTTTCAATACGATATTGCGAAAGGAGCAAAATCCGGAAACAGAATCGGAAGGGGGTAGTTTTTTGGAAACCCTGTTTTCACCCCGTTTAATATTTGTCTTTTTGACTTTTATGAGTTGGACTGCCCTGCATTTCTTCGGGAAAGGTCTAGGTGCTTTTAGAGCTACAATCGCCGGTATTGCTATCGGGGGAATCATCGCAGCGGGTTTTGCCTATGTGTTTTATTTTTACGACAGGAAATAGTTCCCGGTGGTGAGATGAAAATGTAGTTGATGCATTCCCATACGATAAAAATAAAAAATATGGTTTGTCCCCGCTGTGTGTTAGCGGTAAAGAAGACTTTGGAGCGCTTGAATATTCCCTATTCCGGTGTGCGCCTCGGGGAAGCTGTGCTCGACACTACGGAAGTAGATATGGGACAACTCAATACGGAATTGCAAAAAATCGGTTTTGAAATCATTCAACGTAAAAACGATATCCTTGTCGAACAAATAAAGATTCTGGTCATTGATTTTATCCGTCATCAGCAACAAAATGTTAAAACGAATTTTTCCCGCTATCTCCGGGAAAAGACGGAGCACGATTATGCTTACCTTTCCAAAATATTTTCGGAAACCGAACATATTACCATTGAAAAGTATGTTATTTTACAGAAAATCGAAAGGGTCAAGGAACTGATAAGTTACGGTGAATTAAATTTCTCCGAAATAGCCCTAATGCTTCATTACAGCAGCTCCGCCTACCTTGCCAAACAGTTTAAGAGTATCACCGGTATGACTTTGTCGGAATATAAAAAGAGTCAACTCAAACCGAGAAAAAACATTGATAAACTTCGCTAGTATTTTCCCCGCTTGAAGCCTGTTCGAAAAAATCTTCCGCAGCCTTTTTTTCAAGTGCCGGCTGTCGTGGCAGGATGTAGTCGTATGTGAATTTCGATTCCGGAAAGCTCGTGCGGAGGAGAAAGTGGTGAGG
>WFZU01000068.1 GCA_015489405.1 Bacteroidales bacterium | reverse complement strand
ATTATATTGTTGCCGATTCAAAAGGTAACGATATGCACTTTAACGTTTTGGATTATCCTAACTATGATAAAATGGTTCAAGCTTGGGATTCTCTGGAAACTATTTATGGAAAGATTGAAAATAAACCGGATACCATTATTTATGATTATAACAAAATAACGGCAGACAACCTAATCACCAATATTGATCTTGCGTTTAAAGCCTGGAGAGAATTCCCGTGGGCCAAGCATATTAATTTCGATCAGTTTTGTGAATATATTTTACCTTACCGTAGCACGAATGAACCTCTTGAAAATTGGCGGCCTTATTTTTATAAAAAATATCAATGGGTAAAAGATTCAATAAAAAATATTGATGACCCGGTTGAGGCGGCCATACTTATTAATAATGATATAAAATCCTGGTTTACGTTTGATTCGAGATTCTACCGTCATCCTACCGATCAGGGTTTAAAGGAAATGTTAAAAAATGGAATGGGCAGATGTGAGGATATGACTAATCTTGCAATTTATGCCATGCGTGCAATGGGTATTCCGGTAATGAGTGATTTTACGCCCTATTGGGCTAAAACGGGAAATAATCATGCCTGGAATGCGATTATTGACAAAAACGGTAAAGTCATTATTTTTATGGGAGGTCTTAACAACCCGGGCGAATATCATTTAGGCCAGGCCAAAGCGAAAGTTTATCGCAAAACTTTTGCAAAGCAACCTAACAGTCTTGCTGCCATAAAGCCGGAATGGGAAAAGGTTCCGCCATATATCGACAGAAATAATATTATTGATGTTACTCGCGATTATACTCCGGTTTCGGATGTTAAATTAACTTTGGAAAAAGAAGTTCCCGATAGCACGGATTATGCTTATATATGCGTATTTAATACCGGTGAATGGAAAGCGATTCACTGGAGCGCTATAGATTCCGGAAAGAAAGTTAATTTCACCGATATGGGGCGCGATATTGCCTATCTTCCTGCATATTACGTGCATGAGAAAATTGTTCCTGCAGGCCCACCTTTTATTTTAACCAAAAAAGGAAAAATTGTTTTTCTAAAAGCGAACGCAAAAAAATTAATAAAGGTAAAGCTAATTTCTACAACGCAAAAAGTTACGCAAAATGCTACGGATAATATCAGACGCACTTTTTTAACCCCTGGGATGAATTATAAATTATTTTACTGGGATGGCAATTGGAAAGAACTCGGTGAAAAGAAAGCGGGTAAAGGGCCGCTGATATTTAACAACGTACCTTCAAATGCATTGTATTGGTTAGTCGCTGAAAAATCAAGAAAGCAAGAGCGTATTTTTACTATCGATGAAAAAGGCAGACAAGTTTGGTGGTAATTTGTTATTTCAACATGAATAAAGAAAGAGCAAGTGGCAGATATGGTTGCAATCGTTGGATATTTATATCATTGAAAAAATATATGATTAGATGATAGTTTATTATTTAAAATGAGGGTATTTTGAATTACATTAAAATCTTTTCATTCCTTTTTATTTTGGTAATGTTGGTAACGCAGTCGTGTTCGGATTGTACGAAGGATGAATCAGCTATCGGAATGACAAATTTCGATACAAGGATTTCGAAGAATGGAAAAAACTGGACATTTGTTGGTGTGCCAAAATGGAAAGAAGATGAAAAAAGAATTATTTATCCTCCTGTTTGGTCAAATCCATTATTTGATAGAGGCCCGGATTTAATTCCTAATTCCTATGCACACGAATTGGCAAGAGAAGATTACGCGTTCCTTGTCACGAAACCTCTTGATGATTTGGATATGTCGGTTCAATATAAATGTTATTACGGTGCTGTGGTACATGGTGGAATTGTTTTCCGGGCGGTTGACAGCAGAAGATTTTATGTTTTGGATATAAGAGATCGTGGGCGAAAGGGAAATTCTTATGATCTTGTTTTGTGTGTCCAAGATAGCTCGGGATACAGAAAAGAAATAGCCAAAAAAAATATGCCTCATTCTGTTGTTCCGGATCGAATTGTTCAGGAAGCGAAAATGAAAAATAGGGCGGAATGGTATCAATCCGGTCCCGATTGGGTTACAATAAGAATACAAGCAACCGGTTCTTTTATCCGAGTATCAATGGACGGGAAAATTGCATTTGATTTGCGAGATAATACGTACCCAATCGGTCGAGTGGGGTTAGTGGCCATCGGCGCCGTTACTTTTCGTAATTTGAAAGTGAAAGGAACCGAAAGTGATAAACGGATTTTATGGAAAAAGTACAATGAGGAATTTCCAAAATATTTCTTGCCAGGAGGAGAACAACCGATTGGATTCAACGCTTATCCGGTGGTTTGTAGAACGGATGACAATCAATTAATTGCCGTATGGTCGCACTCGGATTCTTCGTCAAGCTATGAGGATGGATCGGTAATTCTATGTACTTATTCTGAAGATGAAGGGAAAAAATGGACTAAACCCAAGGAAATTTATAAAAAAGATGGATATGGCTGCACCGCTACCGCTCTATATGCTCATCGTAATGGAAGTGTTTCATTTATCTTTACCTCTACACCAAGAAAGGGAAAAGGGAGAAGAAAAATATTGGTAATGAACTCAAAAACAAATGGGAAAACATGGTCCGAACCGAAAGAGTTTTTAATAGCCGGGAAGCCGGTATCCTACTGGAACAAAGAATACAATGATATTTATCTATACTCAAATATTAGTCGTTTGTCTAATAACTCGGTAGTGATGACAGGTTATGGAACCGCTTTGATAAAAGGGGCCAATAGTGAATCTAATGCTACACGTCAAGACCGATCATTACTATTTATAAGCCATGATGACGGATATACTTGGGGAAAACCGATATTCTTTGATAAAAATAATTATGACCATAACGAATGTGCCGTTGCAGAAGTGGAGCCTGGACATTTAATTGCGTTTATGCGCACCTTGAGAGCACCGTCTTTGTGGACAAGCAGCTCGAATGATTACGGTTATACCTGGAAGCCATTAGTCCAATCGAAAATCGGAGATGTTTCGGTTCCCTCTTTGTTGAAACTTACCTCCGGTGCTTTGATATTAGCCAGCCGTGGTCCCGGGACATTTATTAATATAAGCTATGATAATGGAAAGACATGGAGTAAACCCTATCGTATATCGCCCGCATCTGCAATGATGTCAATGGTTGAAATGCCGGATGGTAGAGTGTTAATCTTGATGCATGAAGGATATCGTTGGTTTGGCGGAAAAATTCGCGGACAATTCTTTAGAATAACAAAGAATGGGCCAGTGGCGGCAATGAATTAATTGTTTTTAGGCAACTAAAAAGGGGAATTTAAAATGGACAAAAACAAATCTGTCGGATTTACGAACAGAATCCGTACGTTTTTTGTACTTTTAGGCGGAATTCGAATCCATGATTTTAGAGCCGCAAAAACGCTTGTAAGGCTTGAATTTAGTCAATATCCCTTTTTTATTGCTTGGGGAAAGTTTTTTATTTGGGCCTTAAAACAAATGTGGATTACAATCCCGAATGTGATGCCCTGGATGAGTATTCAAAAGCCCCTTTCAAAAGAACCATTCTGGCTGGAAGCGGAAAACCCTTTAGAGAATTATCCATGGAAAGATAATCCGGACAGTCGCTTGCCTGAATCCGTTGATACGCTTGTTATCGGGGCCGGTTTTACAGGAGCTTCCGCGGCGTATTTTTGGTCGAAAAAAGCGCCGGAAGAACGTCGGATGTTAGTTTTGGAAATGAATGATGCGGCGAGCGGAGCGTCTGGAAGAAATCAGGGTACCATTGTAATGGGAAGATATTTTGCAATGGTTCGCGATACCGTAAAAAAACATTTGAGAAAAACTCGCCAAGACCTGACAGAAGACCAGCAGAATAGATTGGCCGAACAATTTGCGGATGTTTATTGCTCTGCGGCCGAACACAATGCCGAACTCATTCGGCAAACAATTATTGATGAAAAATTTGATGTGAATTATCACAGAAAAGGTTGGGTTCAGGAACGTTTGAGCGATCAGCAGGAAAGCTTATCTGAGTCCGTAGCCGCCGGTATAAAATCAGGACATACCGATTGGACGGCAATCGATCCGGAACAGGTTTTTAAGGAAGCCGGAATGAAAGTCAAATATCCGGCCGGTTTTTCAAAAGGCGCCGGTTCCTGGCATGCCGCTAAATGGGTATGGTCACTATTGACAAAAGCTTTGGAAAGTCCGAATGTTCAATATTTTAGTCGGACAAAAGTAATTAGGGTCGATTCCGAGCCAAATGGAGGATACAGGATTCAGACAAGCAGAGGAATGGTCCATGCCAAAAATGTGCTTTACGCAATGGAAGCATATCTGCCAAAATTTGATTCGGATTTTCACGATGTAATCATACCGCATCAGGAGCAGCTTTCGTCGGGCATTGGTTATCCGGAAAATATGCCACAAGACAATAGCATCACAGGGCGTTACTATTTTGGAACAAGAAGAGGTAATGTTTTATTTGTCGGCTCGGATTCGACTCGTGTTCCGGATAGATTAGCAGGGGTGAGCAAACCTTCGAAATTCCTTATGAAATTTGCTTTTAGTGAGTACATGAGAATTTATAATCCTTTTCATTTTAAGCTTACTAATTTATGGTCCGGGACAGTGGGATACACACCTGACGAGTTTCCCATAATCGGTTCTATTGATAATAAAGGAAAATATATCATAGGCGGAATGGCAGGTTCCGGAAGTGGCGTAGCGTTTAATGCCGCCCGCTGTATTGTTAACCGAATTTTGAAAATCACCAATGAACCGGATGATTATCCGCCGGAATATTTTGCACCGAGTCGGTTACTTACACCCGATAAGCACCAATGGCCGGCAATAAAAAATAAATAGAACATAGATATTTAGGTCGTAAAATGTTTTATGTTAAAGAAGATGAGATGAAAAAAATTCTTGTTTTATTTACACTTCTATACATTTTTGCCTTTTTCACAAAAAGTGAGGCTCAAAGTATTAAAGAATTTGATACGCGAATCGGAAAAATTGTACAAACGGAAATAATCCCATCTCTAACGGGTGCACGCGATATAGGTGGTGAAATTGTAACAAAAACCGGGCGCATTGTCATTGCTGCCGGAGCGAGTGATATTAAACAGAATCACCCTTTTAAAATTGCAGTTACGGATGATGGCGGGAAAACCGTTAGAGAAGTATTTACCATGAAACCGGAAACGCCGGAAGTAACCTATCACACTGTCGGGCTTGCCTACGACCCCGAAAGCAACCTCATCGTTTCCTTGTTTGGTCGTACAAACGGATTAAAAGTATTTGACTGGGACAAATATAAATTAATTCCTTTTTCTTATGATAAATCCGGTGACAACGAAGCAATTTTGGCTATTAGTTGGGATAACGGAGAAACATGGCATGTTGATAAAAGAATCCGTTTGCCGAAACCGGAATTTACTTCGGGTATGGTTGGAAACGGGGTTGTTAAAAACGGGGTTTTTTATTTTCCCCATGTCATTGCCACTTCCAATAAGAGCCATACCGAGAGAAGGGCTGCCGTTTATCTTGCACGATATGAACCGATCAGAAAGAAAGACGGAAGTTACACCGGGAAACTGGATCTCAGATATCGAACACTCAGTTCCAGCAAAGACAGAGATATTCGTTATTCGGATGAAACGGTGTATATAGAGAAACGTGATGGTTCGGGCTATCTTTCATTTACGCGTTCTCAACCGGGGCCTCCGTATAGAAGAGAGTATGATTCGGATCATCACCCGACCGGAGATTTTGAGCGGGTAAAAACCGTTGGATTTGACCCGCGGGATTATGATCATGGTTTTAATGGACCGTTGCTTATAGCATTTGGCGTTACCAGACTTGCTGACGGAAATCTTCTGTATGCGTCCCGCTTTTACGGAACAAAGCACCACCGCGCCGGAAATATTTTTATGACTTCCACCGATGAAGGGAAAACATGGACATTTAAGGACGATTACATCCCTTGGAGTCTTGATCCGCTTACTTTTCCTAATATCGGCAGCGGCGGAAATCCTACAATGAATTTCAAGCCCGATGGCAGTCTCGTGCACATGACCTCCCAAGGATGGCAACTCGGCAAGGATGGGACATACAGGCACCCTTCTCCCGGAGGTTTTGCGCTATGCACGTTTAAAGGTATTGATATTTCTCTTGATAAACCTAAGATCATTACGGTTGATGTATCAACAATCGCAAAACTCGAAGATGTTTTTATTGGAAAAATATCGGTTATCAGGAGCGCAGGTGTTGAGATGCCGGATGAAACGACAAAACGCTACAGTTACTCTGCTGATCTTACTAAAGTGACATTCCCGTATAAAAAAACCGGCGACAAAGCATTCATACAATTGGAAATTGTTCTGGCAAACAAATCCAATGGTTATCGTCCGGTGTTTAGGCCAAGGATTGAAATAAAATAAAAATAATTGTAAAGGCAAACATTAGTGATAAAATTATAAATGATATTTAATCCGGATAATTTTTTAAAGATGAGATTTATATTATGGACAGAAATGTAATTAAACCGAAGAATTTATTTCCAATCAGTGCAATTTTACTTCTTTCCGTTATTATATGGAATATTAATTTGCATGCACAGACAAAAACCGAAGGATTTTCTTCCGAAGTAAAATTTGAGAAAGCAGGCAGCCAACCGTTAAAAGGCCGTTACTTGGAATGCAGGCGTGTAGTCGTAGGCCCGTGGGTTCATCAACCAAAAGAGTATGAGGGATACAACGGTTTTGTCGGCTGGCCCGGGCTTACACGCTTAAAATCAGGGCGATTGCTTCTCACATTCAGTTCCGGTTATTGGCATGCCAGTCCGCCGTTAACGGAAGAAATTCTTAAAGATGAAAAAGCTAGGAAGCAATTTGAAGCTTGGCATAAAATAGGAATGCCTTTTATTAATGCCCCGAGGGGTGGACGCACTCACATAATGTACTCGGATGATAACGGTAAAACATGGTCTGACCCGCAATTACTTGTTGATACCGAATTAGATGATCGTCATCCCACAATTATTGAATTGGATGACGGCACATGGCTTTGTACTTTTTTTACTTTTCAATTACCTCATATTGCCAAAGCAAAATATATGCTTTCTTATGATGAAGGTAAAACTTGGACTAAGCCAAAAGATTTGTTAGATATGGTTGGGTTGGATGGGACAGGCGGTTTTGCTAACGGACCCGCAATTCAACTTTCGGACGGTACCGTCCTTATTGCGACAAATTATCGTCCTTCCGAAGAACAGGATAAAAATGTGAGCGATATTTTGGTTTTACGTTCGGAAGACAGAGGAAAAACTTTCAATGTGGCGGCCGTTCTTAAAAAAGGATATCCGCAATATGAACCTACCATGGCTGAATTGCCAAACGGTCAATTGCTATTGATGACTCGGCTTAAAGGAGATATTTATTGGTCAAACGATAAAGGTAAAACATGGATAACATCTGAAACAGGTACGGGAGTTCGAATGTTTGAACCGCACTTGATCGTTTTACCCAACGGAATAGTTGCCAATTTTCATGGCGGTTATAATGTGTCGGGCAATCAATTTGATGCGGCGGCTAAAAGCGGAAAATTGAGATTGGCCGGATTAAGTGTTATTCTCAGTTCCGATAACGGGCACACCTGGCATGGTCCTGAAGAAAAAATCGGCTATCGAGTGGATCCGGCCGTTTACGGCAGCAGCTCCAATCCGATACTTTTACCCGACGGAACAATTTACGTTGTTTATCTTCGTTCCGGCGGGCATTATCCTTATGACGCACGAACACAAGCGCTTTGGTCAATACGAGTTCAGATAAACGATAGTGCCGATGGAATAAAATTACTTCCTTCACCGGGAGGAGCTGATTATAGAGGAGGAATCCTATTTAATAAATCATTGCCCGAAAATAAGTAAAGAGAATTATTAAAACTAATGTTTCATATTCAAAAGGAGTTTAGAAATGATTAAAACAAAAGTAGGTTTTATCGTTTACGGAGTTCATAAAGATGGACTTCAAGACCCAATGGGTACCCCGTTTATTGATGATACTTTAATTAAAAATGCAAAAACCGCATTGATAAATGCCGGATTAGAATTAGTAGAGCATGATGTTATAATTGCCACAAAAGAAGAAGCAAAGGAATGTTTTGCAAAGTATAAAAAAATGGATGACATTGATGCGGTGGTTTTGTTTTCCGGAACCTGGGTATGGGCAGCACATTTGATAGCCTATATCAGAGATTTTTCATTTACCGGCAAAGGAATCGTACTTTGGACAAATCCCGGCTCTCAAGGTTGGAGACCGGTTGGCGGCCTGGTAATGCACGGCGCATTAAAAGAAATTGGGATTAAGCATCGTTTTGTTTATGGTGATTATAAAGATCCCAAAGAGATAAATAAAATTGTCTCCTATTGCAGAGCCAGTGCGGAAAAGAACAGACTCAATATGAGCACAGTCGGTGTCTTTGGTGGCAGAGGAATGGGCCAAACATGCGGAGTCGCTGATCCTTCCCAATGGATGAAAATGTTTGGCATCGATATAGATTCGCGCGACACTACGGAATTGATAGAAACGGCAAAAAGTATAAGTGTCGAGGAAATTAAACAGGCACGTGAAGAAATCCAGCCGTTTTTTGCCGAACCTATCCCGGAAGGTGAAATGGCTGATAGGTCAATTAGACTTTATTTAGCTATTAAAAAAATAATGAAAAAAGAGAAATGGGCAACTTATACCATTCAATCTTTTCCGGGACTTGGTGACGATTATAGTGCAACTTGTTTTGCACAAAGTATGATTTTGAATGATCATATCGGTACATCAACGCTTTCCGATTTCAATACATTATTAACTTCAATACTATTAACCGACTTAAGTGATGAGCCGATTTATTACGGTGATTTGCAACATATTGATAAAACAAATAATGAAATAAAAATTATTGGTGACGGAGCCTGTCCTCCTTCACTTGCAGGCGAATTAGAACCGGCCGGTTTTGCCGAACATGGAATCCCAACCGAAGGTAAAGCAGGCGGACTATCCGTTAAACTTGTTTGTAAACCCGGAGAAGGGGTTTTGGCAAGAATTGGCAGAAACAACGGTCAGTTCGAAATGGTTATTACGCGTTGTTCGGTCTTTGAGCCGCCAAAAGAAAAATTAGAAGAAAGAAAACTTGAATGCGGAATCCCATTTTGGCCGCACGCATTTGTTAAAGTTCATTGTGATATTGATAAACTTCTGGAAGCGTGGAATAATGAATATGCCGTTCTTGGATATGGTGAACATTTGTATGATGAACTGATCGCTTTTTGCGAATTAACGGGCATTAAACCTATTGCTTTGTAACCAAAATAAATATTTTTTTTTGAAATGGAACGATTTTGTTAAACAAAATTAGAGATGCAGCCATGAAAAGAGAAACTTTTAAATATGGCCCTTGGGCTGTTGAATAT
>WFZU01000067.1 GCA_015489405.1 Bacteroidales bacterium | reverse complement strand
ATATTCATTTTTACACCTATCTTGTGTCCGTTGCGGCACTGGTGGGCGGCATCCTCAGCGGGAATACGCTGATTCTGAAAACAGGAAGTATTTTTATGTTGCTCACGGCTATTATTTACAATATTAATTTATTTAAAATCGTATTTCATAAAAACAAAATAAAACAATCACAACATGGAAAAGAGTCAAGAAATAAAGAATAAAGAGGCGGAAATATGGAACATCCTTAAGTTTGTCATGGACCCGGAAGTGGAAGTGAACATTGTAGATCTGGGACTTATCTACGAACTCACTTTTACCGGCGAAAAAGATGTTAAGATTCTAATGACCCTCTCTACTCCGGCTTGTCCGATCGGAGATGCCATCGTGAATAATATTGTGGAAGCTATCCACGCAAAACATCCGGATTATAACGTTGATGTACAACTTACTTTCGACCCGCCATGGTCGGCAGATATGATTTCCGAAGAAGGGAAAATGCTGTTAGGGATGTAAGCATATTGAGCGTTTTTCGCTACAGACTCCGGGATAGGATGTCCAAGAACAAGGCTTGCTAAATACGCAGAACCAAGGGGTTGACTTCCATCAATATGATGCATTGAGCTTGCCGGAAGGTGTTGTATCGAACCCGCCGAAATAAGGTTTTGAGTATGAGCCTGAGGATTTGTTTGACATCATAGACAGACTTACACTATGGCTACTTTCCAATAAAGCCCGAATCAAAACTCTCAAATATAGCAGTCAAGGGACGGGCTGCTGTGTCTTGTCAAACCAATGGAGAGAAACCGCACTACAATTCATTCCTTCCTGAGATGCAAACACAGGTACATACGGGAAGTCCTGTTAGACAAGCATAAGCAAAAAAAGAGCCTCACTCCGGTGAGGCTCTTTTTTTTAATTATCATCGATTATTACTTCTTTTTCTTTTTGGAAGTTTTCTTTGTCTTATCTTGTTCCGCTGCATCTTTGTCAGAAATCATATCATAAGCAATAGGACTTGCTACGAAGAGCGAAGAATAAGTACCAATCAAAACTCCGATAGTCAATGCAAACACAAATCCCCGGATAATCTCACCACCAAAAATGAAAATGGTAATCAATACCAACAAGGTAGTACCGGAAGTATTAAGGGTACGCGACAGCGTACTGTTCAACGCATTATTAATGTTGGTTTTCAAGTCGGTTTTCCGGTGCAAGAAAGTATATTCACGAATACGGTCGAAGATAATTACCGTATCGTTGATAGAATATCCGATAATGGTCAAAATTGCCGCAATGAACGCCTGATCAACCTCCATGCTGAAAGGCAAGACTTTCCAGAACAGGGAGAAAATACCGATGGCAATCAATGCATCATGGAACAAAGCAATCACACCGGAGAGTCCGTACTGCCACTTTTTAAAGCGTATTGCAATATAAATAAAGATAACAATCAATGCAAAGAATATTGCCCAGCCGGATTTCCGTTTAATATCATCGGCAATGGTAGGTCCAACTTTTTGAGAACTCAAAATACCAATACTTTTATTCGATTTTTCACTGTCTGAGATAAAAGTATTTTCATCAATATTTTGATTCTTGTAAAAAGGCAAGAGCGCTTTGAAAAGTTTTTTCTGAATAATAATATCTGTATTCGGATCATTGCTATCAATCATAAATTTAGTAGTGATCTTAATCTGATTGTCCGGACCGAAGGTTTTCACTTCCGAAGAGACACTGTTACCATCCTTATCAACAAAGACCTCAGCTAAGGATTTACGAATATCATTAACCTTCACATTTTGGTCAAAACGGATGGTATAGGTACGTCCACCGGAGAAATCAACTCCATAATTGAGCCCCAACGTAAACAGGGAAATAATACTTACCACAATTAAAGCTCCGGAGAAAATGTATCCGGCTTTCCGGGCTTTAATAAAATCAAATTTGGTATTCGCCAAGAAATCCAAAGTCGCTTTGGTTCCGAAAGAGATATCCTTCCCTTTTTTCAAAAGATTGTCAAAAATCAACCTCGAAATGAAAATAGCAGAGAACAAGGAAGTCAGGATACCTATAATCAAAGTGGTAGCAAATCCTTGTACGGGACCGGAACCGAAGATAAATAAGATAATAGCCGTCAGCAAGGTGGTAACGTTACCATCAATAATGGCGGAATAAGCAAACTTATATCCGTCGGCAACAGCCAAGCGTACACCTTTACCGGCTCTCAACTCCTCTTTAATACGCTCATAGATAATCACGTTGGCATCCACCGCCATACCTAAGGTCAACACGATACCGGCGATACCGGGGAGCGTCAAGACCGCACCAAAGGAGGCCAATACGCCAAACAAGAAAAAGATATTAGTAACCAAGGCAACATTTGCAACAAGTCCTGCTTTGGCATAATAGAAAATCATGAAAGCCAGAATCATCAAGAAGGCAAATACAAATGACCACAAACCATCGTGAACTGCCTCTTTACCAAGGGAAGGTCCTACCACAGCCTCTTCGATAATTCTCGCCGGAGCCGGGAGTTTACCCGCTTTCAGTACGTTAGCCAAGTCTTCCGCCTCTTCTACCGTAAAGCCACCGGTAATACTGGATCTTCCGTTCGGAATTTCACTATTTACATTCGGTGCGGAATAGACGTAATCGTCAAGCAAAATAGCGATTTGGTCTCCTACGTGCTCTCCGGTAAGACGTTTCCAAATTTTAGCTCCTTCGGAGTTCATCGTCATACTCACAGAGACACGACCGTTTTGTTCAATATCTTTCCGGGCATCGGTAATGTACTCACCGGTCAGCGCGGGACCCACCTCACGACCTTTTGCCTTCAAAGCATACAAGCTCAAAAAGTCGGTACCCTTTCTTTCGGGTTTGATGCTCCACGCCAATTTTAAATCGCGAGGCAACAAATCCTTGGCGCTCTTAAATATCTTATTGACCCGTGCAGTATCTTTTATTTTACAATATCCTACGGTAGCGGATGCAAAAGGCTTTCCGGTTTTGTCAAGATTGAGTTGGAAATATGAATACAAAGGATGCGTCTTCTTTCCGGCTAAGGAATCGGCTTCACTTTCAGCCAGAAGGTCTTTTTTCGTTTCCGTAGAATCTGTTTTTGCACCGGTTTCCGCCTTTGCTTCGGTTTCCGGTTTTACATTATCCGCAGCCTTATTGGACAGGGTATCTTTTTTAGCTTTCGACTCCAATTGAGCGTCCTCGGCAGCTTTTTTGCCTACGGCAGCGATATAATTAATTATTTCGGGAAGTTTATAGGTTTCCCAGAACTCCAATTTTGCCGTCCCTTGCAGGAGTTTACGCACACGGCGCGGGTCTTTTACCCCGGGAAGCTCCACCAAAATCCGGTTGGTAGAAGCGATCTTTTGAACATTGGGTTGGGTTACTCCGAAACGGTCAATACGGGTACGGATGATCTTGTGAGCACGGTCGAAAGCTCCGTCCACCTCTTTCCGGATGACTGCCAAAACTTCATCATTGGTTGATGTAGTAGTGATTCCGCGGTCTTTAAATTCATAAAGGAAAATAGAAGCCAAAGAGAAATTCGGATCCACTTCTTTGATAGCTTCCCCAAAAAGGTCCACAAAATTCTGATCGCTCGCACGCTGCATCTCCATCGCTCTTTTCATTGCTTTTTCGAAAGTAGCATTCTTGGAATGGTGTGCCAATCCCCTGACAATATCCGGAACCGATACTTCCAACGTTACGTTCATCCCTCCTTTCAGGTCAAGACCTAAATTGAGTTCCCTTTTTTTGCAATAATCATACGTAAATCCGAAAACCGGATATACTTTCACGTTTTTCATGGAATCGAGATATGAATATTCCCGGATCTTGGCAATTGAATCCAAATAATAGGCTTTCATATTCTCATCTCCCTTTGCTAAGTTACTCGCCAATGCCTGAGCACTTTCATTGTAAGCATAAGCTTTGGCATCCTTTTCCACCTTACCTGCAAAGTAGGAAAATGAAAGATGATAGATGGCGACGATTGCGAAAACAATCGCAAACAACTTAATAGCTCCTTTGTTCTGCATTTCTCTATTTATTTATAAATTTATCCGTATTTTTTTAAGGCTGCAAAGATAGAATATTATTTCTTACAAGCAATAAATAATTTTTTTAATTTATTTTCTTCCACGGGAATACACAACTCCGCCCGGGATTTCACCTGACGGCATCATCTCCGGCGGCATTCAATTTGTTGTTGTTAGCCGGAAAAAGTACAAACCGGAGAGTCTAACGAAGACTTTACAAAAAGAATGCAAATACTTTTCCGCAAGGAAGAAAAATATTTCCACCTACGCACAAAGCGCACAAAAAAAGGTAAGGAAACCGTATTTATTTGACGCGTTCAGAATAGGTTCCCGTGCGGGTATCGACTTTTATTTTGTCTCCGGTATTGATAAAAAGCGGCACTTTTACGGTACCTCCGGTCTCGATGGTAGCATCTTTGAAAGTGTTGGTTGCCGTATTGCCTCTTTCGCCCGGTTCGGTATAAGTTACCTCATAGACCACGTAGGCAGGGAGGTCCACTACCAATGCGGTCTCCGTGTCCGAATGGAACAGAATGTCCACTTCCAGCCCATCTTTAAGAAACTCCGGGTGTTCAATGAGGTGTGGTTCAATAGGCACTTGTTCATAATTCTCAGTATTCATAAAGTAGTACATATCATCTTTGTACAAATACTGGTATTTTCTTCTTTCAACACGGGCTACCGTAACCTTTTGTCCTGAGGGGAAAGTATTTTGCAAGACTTTGCCCGTACGGATACTTTTTAACTTCGTACGGACAAAAGCCGACCCTTTGCCGGGCTTTACGTGTTGAAATTCTACGATCGTATAGAGATCATTATTCATCTCTATGGTAAGTCCATTTCTAAAATCTGCTGTTGTAGCCATATTCTGTATTTTGTTTAATGTTTAAAAATTTGACGATTGAAAAGCAATAAGAGGATTACCCCTACGGTAATGGATGAATCGGCAATATTAAAGACAGGCTGAAAAAAATCAAAACGCTGCCCTCCCCACACGGGGAAATTCCCGGGCAAACGAAAATGAAACAAAGGAAAATAGAGCATATCTACCACCTTACCCATCATGAATCCGGCATATCCTCCACCTTTGGGCAGGAAACTTGCCACTTGGTGATATGAACTTTGGGAAAATATGAGTCCGTAAAACATACTGTCAATAATGTTGCCTACTGCACCGGCAAAAATCATGGAGATACTCACTATCAAGCTCAAAGGGCGTTTCTGCTGCGTGATGCGATACAGATAAATCCCTATCAAGATGACCGCTACAATCCGGAATCCGGTAAGGAAAAGTTTACCCCAATCGCCCCCCAACTCAAGACCGAAAGCCATTCCCTTGTTTTCCACGAAGTGGATATTAAACCAAGAACCCAAAACCGGTATTTCATCCCCCAAACGCATATGCGTCTTCACCCAGAATTTGAGCAGTTGGTCTGCCAAGAGAATCCCTGCAATAATTGATAAAGCCTTTTTCAAACGAAAAGATATTAATTCCTTTTATTGTGTTGTGCGAGCTTAGCCTCAATACTCAAAGTGGCATGAGGAACTGCCCGCAAACGCTCCTTGGAAATTAGCTTTCCCGTTACCCGGCAGATGCCATAGGTCTTGTTATCAATCCGTTGCAATGCATATTCCAGATTTTGAATAAAACGCTGCTGACGGGCGGCAAGGCGGTTGTTTTCTTCTTTTATCAGCACATTGGAACCCTCATCCATCAACTTAAATGTCGGCGATGTATCGTCCGTACCATGCCGGTTGCTGATAGATTCCAATAAACTCTTCATGTCAGCTCTCGCTTGCTCTAATTTAGCAAGAATAATTTGACGAAACTCTTCCAATTCTTCATCGGAATAACGAGTCCTTGTATATTCATTTTTCATATTACAATACTTTTAGACCACTTTCTCTACACCAATATTCACGGCAATATCATCCACCAAGTCAATCACCATCATACCTTCCTTTTCTTTCTCCACAAAGCGAATTTCTTTTGCCAAAATTTCCGAGCAAATATAATCATAATTTTGTTTGATTGCAGAAAGGATTTTTGGATGTTGCAAAATATCTACCCGGACCATATCCGTAACATCAAAATTCTTTTCTTTCCGTATGTTTTGCACTCTGTTAACTAACTCACGTGCAAGTCCCTCTTCCCAAAGTTCAGGCGTAATCTGTATATCCAGGGCGAGGGTAAGATTGCCGTCCGTGGCTATCTGCCAACCTTCGATATCCTGTGTCCGGATGTCCACGTCCTCCAATCCCAAAACGATTTTTTGCCCCTCTACTTCCAAGGTAAATTTTCCTTCTTTTTCCAGCTCCTTGATAGCGGCATCGTCCATTTGCGCAATGGCTTGCGACAGAGGTTTCATCATTTTTCCGTATTTCGGACCCAAGGTCTTAAAATTGGCTTTGACGGTCTTACGCAACATCGATTCATCTTGCATAATCTCGACCTCTTTGACATTGATTTCCGTCATCACCAAATCTTTCACGGCATCCAAATTTTCGCGAAATTCCGCTCCCATATCAGGGATAAGAATTTTTTGGAGGGGTTGCCGCACTCTGATTTTCATTCGTTTGCGGAGCGACAAAGCCATGGACGACAATCGTTGAGCCAGTTGCATACGTTCTTCCAGGCGAGCATCAATCAAGGATTCATCCGCTGCCGGGAAATCCGTCAGGTGAACCGAAACAGCATTTTTTCTGCCGCTCACTTGGTTCAAGTCGCGATAAAGCCGCTCTGCGAAAAAGGGCGCAACCGGAGCTATCAATTGGCTCAGCGTTTCCAACACCGTATAAAGTGTTTGGTAAGCAGCAATCTTGTCAGCCGAATAATCTCCTTTCCAAAATCTCCGGCGGCTCAAACGGACATACCAATTGCTGAGATGTTTGTCGGTAAATTCCATAATCAAACGTCCTGCTCTTGCCGGCTCATAGTCTTCAAAATAACGATCAACCGCAGCAATAAGCGTATTTAATTCGGACAAAATCCAACGGTCTAATTCCGGGCGCTCTTCGATGGGGATCTCTTTTTCAGCATAGCTGAAACCGTCAATATTGGCATACAATGCAAAAAACGAATACGTATTGTGCAAAGTGCCGAAAAATTTCCGTCTCACCTCGTCCACGCCTTTGCCGTCAAACTTAAGATTGTCCCAAGGCTGACTATTGGTAAGCATATACCAGCGGGTAGCATCCGCCCCGTATTGGGTGATAGTCTCGAAAGGATCGACCGCATTATGCAACCTTTTAGACATCTTATTGCCGTGTTTATCCAACACTAATCCATTGGAAACCACTGCTTTGTAGGCAACAGAATCAAATAGCATCGTCGCTATGGCATGCAAGGTAAAAAACCAGCCGCGCGTCTGGTCCACACCTTCGGCAATAAAATCCGCAGGAAAATATTGAGCAAATTTCTCCTTATTTTCAAATGGATAATGCATTTGTGCATAAGGCATTGAACCCGAATCAAACCAAACATCAATGAGGTCCGGCTCACGATACATTTTTTGCCCCGTGGGCGAAACCAATAC
>WFZU01000066.1 GCA_015489405.1 Bacteroidales bacterium | reverse complement strand
TAGGTGGAGAAGGTTTAAGAGAAAGTTAAGAAAACGCTTAAACATTAACAAGAACGATAATAAGATCGGACAATATCGTGTTCCCAAAGTGCATAAAAGTTTGTTGCGCGATGATGTTGATATGGAGACATTTTCTACTGTTCCGGAAGAGAATGTTGGTGCGGTAAAAAAATCCGAACCTAAACGGACTCAGAAAAGGCAACTTTTGAAAAAACAGCGGGAACGTTCTTTGCGTAAGAAGAAAGAGTCGGAGAAAAGGCAGGCAAGAAAGGAAAAACATAAAAACAGATTACGAAAAAAAAGAGAAAAGAAAAAGCGTAAAGAAAAGCGGATTCGCCTTCTGCAAAAATATTTTCCTTTTCTGGCAGTACTGGGTATCATTCCTTTCCCGAAAGATTCTCACGGAGATGAACTCAAGAAGAAAATAAAAGCCGCTTTTTTCTACTATTTCATTAATTCCTCGGCACTCTTTATTATCGCCTATTTAATTCTTTCTTTCATCTACCAATTAACGGTATTGGTTACCGCTTCGCTGTGGGGACTTGATGCTACTTGGTACTATTATGATTTGGCTTTCAATGATTTTTCGTCTCTTTGGACAAGGTCTAATATTTTGATTATAACGTTTTCCGGACCTTTTGTTTCGCTCGTTATCGGGCTGACTTTTTTCTTCTATTTTTCGAAAAAGAAAAAACTAAATCCTTATCTGCGGCTGTTTTATGTCTGGATGGCTCTCCACGGATTAAATCTGTTTTTCGGGGCATTTGCTTCGGGAGTTGCCTTTGATGAAGGATTTGGATACGTTCCTATATGGTTGTATTGGGCTTTTGCCATTCGGATATTTTTCTCCATTGTGATGTTGTCTATTTTGGGTATTTTCGGCTATTACTCGACACAGCATTTCCTCAATACATCTAACTCCCTGTACCGGATTAAGAGAGAAAACCGGCAATATTTCCTGCTCAATCAGGCGGTCTTACCGGCTTTTTTCGGGGGACTGCTTATTTTCCTCGTAAAATTACCGAAAATATTTCCGTATGAGATAGGTTTGTTGGTCGTTATTGCGATTGCTACCGTGCCTACACTCTTCAATTTGGATGCAAAACCCAATGTGAAGATCCCCAAGGATCCCAAAAAGCAAACGAAGATAAATTGGATGATTCTGACGCTGTCTTTGATACTTTTGATTGGGTTTAGAATCCTGTTTGCAAGCGGAATTCATATTGTGTTGATATTGAAATTTGCCGTTTCAATAACTCCTTTATAACCCTGAATATTTCCGGAAGGAAGAAATTGTATCTCCCTGCCGGAATCTGTTATATTCTTTCCCGGGTATGGTATGCAAAATTCCTGTGGTAGGAGAGAAGGAGGAGGGTTTCCTCTCACTTCACTTCCGTAATTGCAAATTCCAAGATAGCAAGCGGTTTGTCGCCAAGAGCACATAGTTCCGGATAGATGTCTCCTAATATTTCGGAAAATTCCCGGTATTCATCCTCATTTTCTTGCGGACCGTAAACGCTTACTCCTATCCAGTCGATATAATCATCTCCGGGATAATAATTTTCGATTTTATTCCAACCGGCTTCCGGTTCGCCGGAGGCATCAACGTGAAAAAACCAAGTAATATTGTCTGCTCCGTTGGCATTACAGATGTCAATGATATGACGGTATGCATCGCGGAATCTTTCGGCGCCGTCAAATAAACTAATATCACCATAACCGGCGGTCTCCCCGGCTCCGTTGTATTGTCCGTTCCAGGGGAACCAATTGCCATTCACTTCCGTCCCGAATTCTACCAGCAGTGAAATGCCGGAATTTTTGGCATCTATTGCCCATTGCATCAGAGCCGTATCAAAATCTCCGTCAATAATTTTTTGCATACTATAGTTTGGGTCCGGTCCCCCTTCCGTAAAATCGCTTCTCGGCATCATCCGGATGAACGGTATTTTGCCGGTCGAATGAATGATGTTGACTGCTTGAGACGGAAAGCAGATGCTGTCATACCAATTATTGGAAAAATAAGCCCAAACAATTTCTTTATTCACTAATGTCTCAAAACCGGTTATTTTGCCTGCGGTAACGCTATCTTCCGTTCCCCCGAAATCGGGGAAAGCCGAATGATAAATTCCGGAATCAGGCGTCAATAGTTTATAGGAAAGGATATTGGCATCTGTAACAAAAGTGGAAGAGTGGACAGCTTTCTTGTAGGCGTTTAGGCTGCTTGGAGAAGAATTAACTTTTAGCAATGAATGGTCAAAATTTTCGTGCCACCACGATATTGCCTTTACCTTTGGAAACCGGTCTTGCTCAAGACTTGCAAAGGCTTTTTCTATCCATTGGGCTTTTTTATTTCCGGATACTGCATCATCTTTTGTTTTATGACAAGAAAAGAAACTTATAATCAGAAAGGCGAACGCTATTGGTAATATTCTTTGAACCATATTTTCTTTCGTAATTTGAACCGTGCAAAGATAAGATTTTTAATTGCTTGGAAAGAAAACCGGAAGCAATAAAAAACCGCATTAAATTTTTAATGCGGTTTTTTTAGATGAAATCTTTTATCTTAACTCAAATTCTAGTAGAATTTGGTACGATAATCTTCTATGTCAGCTTTACTTTTAAGTGCCCGGAAAACTTCTTTGTTACTAAGTTTTCTCTTGAAAGTATTAACCAACTGATTTTTATAAGTGTCTTTTTTCTCACTATCAGCGGGTTCCTCAAATTTATCTACGACGAAAACATAAGCTGCATTATTCCCTTTGATAACTTTGGAGAGAATTTGTTCTCCGGAACCGAAGATAGCTCCCATCAATTTTTCTTCTCTGCCGAATTTGGGCACCGAACGCATAGCGAAATTTATCTTTTTGATAGTATCCACTTTCAAACCGAGAGCCTCTGCCAAGGCGTTGATATCTTGATTAGACTGCATCTTCTCTTCCATTTCTTTCGCTAGATTCTCTATTCCCACTGCCTTTTTAACAAGGGGTTTCAGCGTAGATTTGAGTTCCTCAAGAGAGGGAGTTCCTTCGGGTTTGATTTTGTCTAACAAGACTACTACAAATTTATCGGTGAAAGAATAGACCTCGGAAACATCACCGACTTTACGTTCGTCTTTAAAAGCCCAAAGTACAACGTTACGGGGACTCTCCAATCCTGCAATATGATTAGACATTTTTGTCAAGTTCTCAGCTTTTCTGATTCCCAAACTTAAGGATTTGGCGAGCGTGTCGAAAGCTTCCGGAGATTTTGCTTTGATTTGGAAGTCGGAAGCATCGGCAAACACCTTCTCATTGGTTTCGCGGCTTGGCGAAAGTTCTTTGGTGATAGTAACTACTTTAGCAACTTTCACCGGTTTGGTTTTGCCGGTAATTTTGATGATATGAAATCCAAAACGGGTTTCCACCATAACAATATCGCCCACTTTGCCATTCATTACGGCTTCATTGAAAGGGGGGACCATGGCTCCGTCCTTAAACCAACCCAAATCTCCTTTGTTGGTTTTCGCAGAAGGATCATCTGAGTTTACCATTAGCTCATCCATCTTGTTTGGGTGCGCTTTGATAATTTTGTACAAACTGTCAGCCATATTTTTTGCTTGCACTTTAATCCGGGTAACCTTCTTGGGATCAGCACTTTGTGCTCCTGCATAGCTAATCAAAATATGTGTCGCTTTCAATGAGTCGGAGCGTTCACCCATTTTGATGACTTTCCCCATAGTCCAGATTTTGTTTTTGAAATAAGGGGGGATGAACATTCCTTCATGCCCATCTTCGCCAAATACTATTTGGTCAATGTTCACATCAAGTTCCCCTTGTCTGTGCCAGTTGGTATCGATAGGTGTTTCCGATTCGGAATGAGCAAAAAGGATGGGGTCTTTAGCCTTTTGGAAATCCTTGTAAATCTCTTGCACCAATTTTTGTGTTTTTACCCGGTCTTCTTGAGACGGATTCACCGGAAAGACCACATATTTTAAATCTCGCAGTTCTTGCTCTCTCTTGTACCGGTCTTTATATTCTTCGTAGTATTTACGGTAGTCTTCATCACCCGGTTCTATTTTTGCTGCTTTCTGAGGATTGTATCTATAGGCAAGCACTCTGACTTCGGCATTGGTTTTCTTTTCGTTAAAGTCCTTTTCGACAAAGGGGGTGGGGAAGTCATAGGCTCCCGAAATTAAATGATTGTATTTTTTTTGGAGCCAGTCATCTTTGACTTGTTCCTGAAAAGTGTACCACTGTTCTTGTTGTTTGGGGGTAAAAGTGTCAATGTTTTTCATTACCTTCCGTACCTTTTCGGGGTCATATTTACCCGTTTTGGGGTCTTTGAAACTTTGTTTTACCCATGGGTGGGGATCATCTCCCTGCATTAAGTCCAACAATTCGTCGGCAGTGATGGTTACACCTAATTTTTCTCTTTCCGCTCCCATGATGATGTCTTCCAATATCTCATCCCACGTTTGTTGTTTAATTCTGTATATTTCATCATTGGTAAGACTTGACTTTTGGCTACGGGACTGTTGGGCGGTAATATTCTTCTGCAATTTTTTATCAAATTGGGAATAATATATTTTTGTCCCATTCACTTCACCCATTAGATTACGATCACTTTGACGCAATTTGTTCGCACTCCTGAGGAAACTTCCAAATACAAATGCGGCTAATGCAAGCCCGATGAAAATCAATAAAAACGTTCCAAAACGATTTCTAATAGTTCCTATTACTGCCATCTCTTTTTATGTTTTTCAAATAGTGGGCAAAAATACAATAAGAATGAAAAACAAAGGCTTTTTTATCATTTTTTTTTGACTTCTTCGTTAAAAGCTTCGCTTAAACATGCTGTTTGATTGTAAGTGTTTGTTGCTTAGTGTTTTGTGTGGTTTTGTGGTGGGCTGTTTTAGCGGTTTTTCCCTCTCTAAAAGGGACGTTTTCAACAATATCTTAATAAACTATACCTTGAAACGCTGAAAAACAACTCTTCCTATATGCTTCCGTTTAAGCTGTCCGGAGTCTGTGCCGGCATTCTGCTCCGGATTTGGTATTCGGTTTTCATAATTTTTTCCCGGCTTGCCGGATAACGCACCTGTGAATTTAAACCGGTGTTTTCTTCTCCGGTGCATATTTTTTTTCAACGAATACAGCCATCACCGAAAGGATGATGAACACAAACAGCAAATAATAGGCAATGGGAGGGACGCTAAATCCTTCTCCGGTAGCGTAAGAGTGGAGTCCGGTGAGAATAAAAT
>WFZU01000065.1 GCA_015489405.1 Bacteroidales bacterium | reverse complement strand
ATGTTGAAGCTGGGACGTGCCCAGGGGGTAGCTATGGCGGCGGCGCTGCATCGCGATATTCCCATTACGGAATATTCTCCCAAAAAAGTGAAACAATCTATCACGGGCAAGGGAGCAGCCTCCAAAGAACAGGTCGCTGCGATGCTTCGTCATATCGTAGAATTTCATGAAGAGCCTGACAGCCTGGATGTTACGGATGCGTTGGCAGTCGCCGTTTGCCACCATTTTCAAGGCGGAAAACAAAATGACGGGAAAAAATACAGCGGATGGGGCAGTTTTGTGAAGAATAATCCGGAGCGTCTGCGGTAGTTTTTTCACATTTCTCCTGAACTAATAAATCATATTAACTCCTTCATTGACAGTGATTGTTTCTCCATTCAAAAGCAGAGCTTTGAGTACATAAAGGTAATTTACTCCTTTTTGGACTTTGGTGTCAATGTAGCGGATATCTTTTCCCGGAGTAAAAGATTTTTTTAAGACCATCTTGCCTTTGCCGGCTTTTTTATACAATTCATATTTTTTGACCGGTTTGGAGGGAAGGTCAGCCCAAGATATTTCAATACCGTTTTTAGCTTTTTGCAAATTCATAATAATATGAAATTTGATTTTATCCCTTTGTACAACAACACGGGTTTTCAAGCGGCTTTTTCTTCCGGCGACTCCTACGCCTTCGACCGCATAAACATATTTCCCCGCAGGACGCAGGATACTATCGACATAGTAGTTTGAGGCTGTTCCTTTGGGAGTCAACAGGCTTGTTTTTCCATCCGGACCCGTCAGATATACATTGTATCCCAGAGTCATTCCTTCGTTGGGCTTTTGCCATATCAAGCGGATATTCTCTCCTTGTTTGAAATAGTCCAAGCTTATTGGCGGTAAAACTTTTTCGTGTGTTAGGAAATGGAATGAGACGGTATCGGAAAAAGTGCTTTCCAAAAAGGCATCGTTGACGTTTGTAACGCAATATTGTACTTCCAATACGTCTCTCAACGTAGTATCCTTATCCCTGAAAGTAATATTTTCCGCATCATTTTGCACTAAGTCCGTAATTTGTTGAAAATCAGTGTCGCTGTCTGTTTTCCGGAAAACTTTATAAGATTTTACGGGATTGTCATTGCGCCAATGCAATACGATTTGATCTCCGTCTATTTTCCCCGTAAAGTTTAGCGGAGCAATAGGCTTTTCGCCGAAAGTCGGTATCACCGGCACACGCACCGAAGGAGGCAACGCTCCGAAATAATCTAAAGGTTTGAGGAAATAGAACCAAGCCTCGTTGGCAACATCCACATAGTCCGTATATCCGGTTGACGTGGCCGGAATATCTGCTATTTTGATATATCCGCTGTCGTAATTCTTACTCCGGTAGAGTTCAATGCTTCGTAAGGTATTGGCATAATTAAATTTCCAATTCAATTGGACTCCTTTCCGGTCTTTGAGACTTTGTGCGTTGAAGAATGCGATACGGGGTTGCGGAAGCATTTTGTAGTTGTGTCCCATAGCAATACGGGATTCGATGGTATTTCCTTCCAGTTGAATCCGGATTTTGTACAGATAGATACCTTCTTTGACAAGGGTGGTGTCGATCATCACAAAGCGCGCTGTATCGGGATTACTCGCATCCAGATAGTGAAAGGTCTGAATTTTGTGAAAAACCTTATCCTTTACGGATGCCCTGAAAATCGTGAAATCAATACTATCCAGCCCCATGGGATATTCCCATGTAATATCCGGTTGTTGGTTTTCGCTGATGCTTTTTTTGACACTTATCTGTCCCATTCCCGGTATGGAAAAAAAGAAACCAATGAGTAATAATGCCAGAGTTTTCATAATATTTTTCGTATTTCTTATGTTCAATTTCTTCATTTTATTCTATTGTTTCATCACGCTTAGCAGTTTTGTTATCCGTATCAATGATTTAGATCCCCGCAACTGGCAAAGCCGAGGTCGGAAGTACACTCTCCGCCGGTACTGAGATGAGCACTGGCTTTCACGCCAATACATCCCGTCAATCCACAAGCGCCGGCTTTTACTACGATTATTCCGTTAGCATCGAAATATACACCTTCCGGTTTTTTGTAGCCCCCGTGAATTTCCGCTACGCCTTCTCCTTCGGCTCCGATATAGCAGCCCATATAATCCGCACCTCCTTTTCCATAGGCATAGAGATAGCCGCCGATGGAAAATTCCGGATGTTTGAAGTCCAGATATACATTGGCTTCGGCATAAGCTTTGGCAACGACTTCAACAGGAACGGTCAAAGGTATGATAAAATGTTTATTGAGTAATTTTCTACGTCCGATGAGATAAAAACCGTGCAATGAGGAGAAATCGGGCGGAGTACTTCCAAACTCGCCTAAAAATACATTCGTGATGGGAGTGAGGTCTTCCTCATAGACTCCGACAATGAAGCCTCCTTTGTACATATCGCTACTAATACGCAGGTCGGCATTCAAAACAAAATAGAACCCGTGCGGGTCAAAACGGCTTTCCATTTCGCCTGAGGTAACGCTTCCGAAACCCATATTCAATTCATGCTCTATTGATAAATGTCCGACCAGTGCAGTCTCGTCGAAGATATAGACCATAGATAGTGTCCCGACACCCGGAATATCAATATTATCTACTTTGACTTCATCCGAATTGACATCAATCCCACCGTGTACGACAAAAGTGGTAACATTCTCGTCGCTCAAACCTTCCGAGTTAGTATTGGCTTTGTACCACAATTCTTGCCAAGTTCCGTTTTGCACGGCAAGGTCTCCTTCAAAGACATTCATATAATGTTCTCCGGTATAGAATTTTTGTGGATTGGAACCCTTATACTCGTCATATTGATCTACTTTAATAACTTCAATATGGGTGCCATCAGGTGTTTTTTGCAAGTATCCGCGCAAGGTAAATTCCTCTCCGCCTTCCGAAAGTGAGGGCTTGACGTGAATGTCTCCATAGCAAGTATAAAGATTTTGCTCGATATGTTGGGATTGTTTCTTCATATCCAAACTAAATACCACGTTTCGATTACAATCAATCGAACCGTCCAGCGGTTCTATTTCCGCTTGGATTTGTCCGTTTTCTTTTTTATAAGTCATAATCGCACGCGTGGGGACAAAGCCCGGGATATTCAGATTGGGCGTTCCCGCCAATTGGAAAAAGCCATCGCCGGTCATAATTTGCGATAGCGTCATGTGCAGGACATTGTAAAACTGCACTTTCTGATGCAAATTGAGCACATTGGAGCCATCGCTCAACATACCGATAGAACTAAATTCAAGGGCTTTGTCGATAGCCGGCAAATTGCTGACCGTAGCTGCCGGCAAGCCGTGATTGTTTCCAACCATGCTGATGCGATAATGCCCTAAACCGGCATCGTAATTGAACACCGGTTCGACATCCGGATTCAATTCCAGCGGGACTACACCGCCGAGGCTAAGCCCTCCGCCACTCATATCGATCTCTCCTTCTATCAGCATATTAGGTCTGATGTTCAATCCTTTAATATCGGCATCCACGCCGGCTCCCGTGAAGATGGTCGCCTTCGGCACAATGAGTGCATCTTTGGTCTTGTCAAAATACCACGCTTGAGTCGAATGGACTTTCCATTTTTCCAAGTCAAAAGTCAACAGGGAGT
This sequence comes from Bacteroidales bacterium, assembly GCA_015489405.1. GTDB lineage: Bacteria > Bacteroidota > Bacteroidia > Bacteroidales > S143-32 > S143-32. The sequence goes on along the minus strand of WFZU01000065.1, from coordinate 12,284 downwards.
TCTCATTGGGCACCATGTTTATATCTTCCTTTGTAATCTCAATTCTCCCGGCATTGATATTCAAGTCCATCGTATGTCCGGTTCCGTCTAAGGGAATATGGGTGTGCAGATAAGTTTGCAAATTTATCTTCCCGTCTTGGTAATACGAACCTTGATAGTCTGAAGAGGCTTGGAAGCCGAAAACTCTAAAATTGCTGATAGGAAAACCGTCGGCATTCACGATGTATCTGCTCGTTAAGTAGAAATTATTTCCGCCGTTTGCGGGTTTTCCTTTAAAAACTTCGATGTTGATACCTCCGTTCGTTAAGGTGTCATCGTCCATATACAATTCCCCGTTGAAATCGTAGGCAAATTTAAAAGAGGCTAAATCCAGTTTTAGAGGAGCCTTGATACTTGCCAGATTTTGTTTTTTCTGTATCTTGATTTTCTGCTGGTAGAAATTTCTGAAGTCTCCGGTAAATCCCCCTTTGATTTTAACCGGAATAGCATACGACTCGGACAATATCCAGCCCATGGGGACATCCACTTTTCCGTTCGCATCTTTTTTGACAACTACATTGGAAAAATACAATTTCTCATCTTTGTTGAGCGTGGAGAAGATAGGGTCGGAAGGCAAATCGTGAAAATATCCCGAAATTTTTGCCCGTCCACCGCCGATGTTTGCAAAACTTTCTACACATACGGGAACGCCCCATATATTGGAGAAGTCCCAAGTGGAAGCTTCCCGTATTTGCAAGTCATAAGATTTTGGAGGCATCGCAAAGGGTTCCAAAGTAAATGTTTTCACTTGCCCGATATAGGAAGGATTTTTTCCGTCTTTGACGGCATGAATTTGGACGGTCTGACTTTGTGTGGGGATGCCCGAAAGGGTATATTTCCCGTCTTGTCCTGTATGGGACTCTATGTAAACGGTCTGTCCGTCAGAGCTTTGCAGCTCGACAAAGACCAAAGCATTAGCTACCGGTTCGTGTGAAATTTTTTCGGTAACCATACCCGATATCGAAACGGCAGGCTTCATAAAAACAAGCTTGTTAGTCCATTCTTTGCTTACCGGAATGCTTACGGAATTTTGGGTAGGACTATAGCCGTCGGCACTTAATTTTACCATAAACTGTTCTCCCGGCGAGGGAAATTGCAACTCAACGATTCCTTGTGTATTGGTTGTGCCATACGCCATCGTATCCCCGACCACAACTTGTACATTTGCCAAAGCTGTGTTAGTAGCACTATTTTCCACCAGCAAGTGTAAACGGTGCAGCTTTTTGTGAACCTTAAATACGATGCGTTGGTCAGCATTATCCGGCAAAGCCGCAATCGTCGTATCCAAGGGGAAGTATTGATTGGACAAAGGCATAACCTCAATATGAATATTGGTTTCCGGACTTGCCATCTCAAAATATTGATGAGTCTCTCCGGGCTGTCCGGTGATAATATTTATTCCGGTGTGCTCTACGGTTTTGTAATAGGGATGGTTGGGGAGTATCCGTACATAAGCCGCTACGGCATTTCCGAGGTAATCCATGACTTCTCCTTTGAGTTTTTGGGCAGGCTCCAATTGAATGTCTCCGATATTAATGAGTTCTCCGCTTTTGACATTGAGATTGGTATCACTCAAAGGGGGATAGATGTATGGTTTATAGCCTTCCGCAGTAATTAATAGTCTCCGGTAAGGTCCCCGGACATCACCATAGCTGTTGGTATCAATACTCAGATTCGTAAATCGGAAAAATCCGGATTCGTTGCTTGATTTCATTTGTTCGAGGCTATATATTCCCGGGATGTGCATATATTCCTCCAAGGTATAGGATTGTAAAAGTCCTTCATACGCAACATCGGCTCCATAATAGGGAAATGTAAATAATTCTATTTTGGCATTCGGGATAGCCACATTTTCCAAATTGGATTGAGCCATTACCCTTCCTTTGATTTCCGGTGGATTAGGTGCCAAGGAGAAGGTGGTAGTGAATGTTTTTTTCGTATATTCATGGTTGTTTTTCATCGGCAGGGAGATGTCCACGGAATTGTCTTGAGTAGCGTGAGGATCCATACCATATTCCGCCATAGAAGTCAAATCGATTTGTCTCCATTGTTCCTCATAATTGTAGAGGGTGTTGTCTTCTTCGTGGCTGGGATCTTCCGCTCGTGTGCGAGCGCGCAAATGATAGTAGCCGTCGGGTCTTGCCTTGCGGTGATACATTAGATTTTGTAATGTTACTTCTCCGTTGCTATTGGTCTGACCGGTGAATAATTCCAAAAATTCGCCGTGTGCATTGCTGATGAGTTTGCTTGTTTGATTTCCTTCGTAAGAAATAACTTCTTCGGGAACTTCACCCAATTCGCTCTTTTTACGATAGACCGAGACAATCGCTCCGGGAATGGGTTTCCCGGGTTCGATGGCTTGTTTGGGAAAATGGCTATCGCTTTCCACTTTCAATTTTGCATCATAGGTGTTGAAGAGTGCTACTTCGTCGCCCACATTGATGTCATCGCCGGGCATCGCATAAATGTCCACGTCAGGGCTGCAAAACTCTGCTCGTTCTACCTCAATTTTGAGTGCCAATCCTCCATACAGTTCATTGGTTTCATTATAGATAGGACCGGTAAAGAAATTCCCCTGAAAATCAAAATCAAAATTACCTTCATCATCCGTATATCCTACGGCTAATATCGTGTTTTGCATTGCTTCAAAAGTGGAGCGTGGAACTTCATCTCCATGTAGATCTTTGATTATGCTATTGTGATAATTTACATCTCCGTCATGAAAAAATACGTCTTCCGTCGTATAACATTTGTAGAAACCGTCAGCTTGTTTTACCAAGGGTCTTAATACCAGGCGGATTTTTACATTTTTCAATGGTACGGCACCGTTGAGATTTACCGTTTGCGGATTCACGAATCCTTTCCCTGCCGGGGGTAAAAAAGTGAGTCCTTGAAGATCTCCCAACCCATTATAAGAAAGGTTGTTGAGGTTCAAATCACCTCCGTTTTGGATTCCGGAATTTACGAAATCCTGATAAAAACCGCCTCCTTCATTTCCGTTTCCTTGACCGCTATTGCCCTGACTTTCCCCTTGACCGGGACCTCCGTTATCTTGTCCTCCTCCCGTGGGACCGGTCTGACTGCCGTCCATGGATACGGCGCCGGTGGAGCTGATGACTTGCCCCTCTTCGGGTAGTTTGGCAAAAAGCCGTCCGGAGATATGGGTGGTGGGGATAAATTCAAATTGACCTATAAAACTTCCGGTTCCTATGGATAAGCCATCTACAATATGAAACTCGTCTGCCGGATTGGCTTTGTATTTAAACCAACAAGCTTCACTCACTCCATCATTGAGGAAAAGCAAATTGCCGTCCCGGTCTTCCGCTTTCACCTCGAAAGCATAGCTTCTCCCGGGCATTAATTCCGGGTCATTTGCCGTGATGATATAAGTATTGACATTGGTGGTCGCTTCCAGAAAATCCGGATGTCCCGCAGACTGCAGAGCATCATGTGGGTCTCTTTCGGAAGGGAACATTTCCACCATACGGAGATGATAAACGATATTCATGCTGTTTACCCCTTGGGGAACCGTCCAGTTGATGACAATGTTTTGCGGGTCGCTTTCCAAAATACTGTCTCCGCATACGGGGGAAATAATGGTCGGCGGCTCCACGTATTGCACCGGGAAATAGTTGGAACAGCCATTCTCCTCGGTTGATAAGACTTGATCGTTGGTAAAATCAAATACTTGCATACATATCCGGTACATCCCTTCGGGCAGACCTTGATTTTTGATAATCTCATTCTTGTCAACGCCTACATATTGAAGGTTGTTGGAAGAAAAAACCGTCGCCAAATCCTCCAAGCTCAAGTTATAGGTTCCCATAGCGGATAATGTCAAGGGAGAAGAAGGTTTGTAGTTGCTTCCGGTTTTGATTCCAATCCCGTCCGCATCCATAAATGAGCCGTGAAGATAAACTTCCAAATCCTGAGAGGTGGTATTCACAAGACTTACTATCAAACGCCCGGGATTATCCGTATAATACGTAATGTCCGGGGAGTAGGGAGGAGGCACAACGACGTTTACCACGACTTGATTTTGTGCCCGTAAACTTATAGCTGTCCAGCAAAGGAGCAGTATAAGAAACAGTTTGTATTGGGTTAGCCTTTTCATGTGTTATGTATTTATAATTTTTTCGTGTTCAAAAATGGAATGTATATGTGAAATCTCCGCTTGTCTCCGTATAATTATTATCCGATATGCTGCTTTTTAAATAGCATTTAAATTTCAGACTATGATGTTTCGCTATTTTGTAATTCCCGGAGATTGCCGGACGTATTAAGAGTTGTTTTGCGCCTTGTGGTCCGCTCGTACTGAACAATTGACTGAAACGTAAACGCAATTTGTTTTTAAAGAAGCCTTTGCCGACCCCAAGCGTGAAAGAGGAGTTGGTGTTTTCTGCTGTCTTCATACTGACCTTGGCGTAGGTATAGCTTGCCGAAACTCCCAGTCCTTGTTGCGTGAGGTTGAGATTGTAACTAAGCATATAATTATTAAGGGTAAATCCACTTAACTGATTGGTATAAGGGTTTTTATCATTCAGTTGGCTGTTGTTGTAAACAAACACAATGACGTGATTGGCTCGCTTTCCGAAAATCATATAACGCGGATTAATCATCATTTGACTGTTGGTCTGGTAGAGTTTTACGGAGTCGGCAATCTGCACTTCATCTCCCATTTGATTGATGCTGTAATTGGAATAATTAGCTGTCAAACCGAAATTCTTCGTAGGGGTAAAATTCAAATTGGCAGAGCCTATCCACCGGTGGGTGGTAGTCTTTCGCAGGTGGCGTAAGTTGTTACTTTCCAGACCCACGGAAGCTTTTACTTGGATTTTGGATTGCCAAATATTGCTTCCCATATTCAACGTGATATTGGAGACATCGTTTTGCATATAATAGACCCCCATGGTGGTATAGCCGGGGTCAATACGTTTGTATTTCAGGCTGGTATTGAAATAGTTGGAGGGTTTAAAGTCCAATCCGGCTTCGTAGGCACCGTAATGTTGGGAGGAGAGATTGAGCGGGACTAAATAGTTGGATACCAATTGCACATCCTTATCAGTAATCTTTCGTGCAAAAACATTTTTAGTAAATAAGCTATAGCCGACGTCAGCATGAAAACGGAGGTGTGAAGAGAGTTTTATTTTTGAACTGATGCCGAGGGCGGCATTGGCTTGGGGTTGTTTGCTCTGTTGCCAGTCTTGATTAGGAAGTGAAAGGGTGTCGTCAGCAACCTTTAGAAAAACAAAATCTACGTATGATGATTGGGAACCAAAACCCAATTTGACACTATATCCTCTTCGCGAAAACGTATTAGTGGTATCCAAAAGAGGCTCATCCACTTTGTGAGCCCGGTTAATTTTTCTCTTAAAGCGTCCATAGATAACGCCAAAACGCAATTTTCCCGGAGTGAGTTCTGCACCGGCACCGTAAATAGTATGCCCGTTAAGCACATAAGGTGAAAACCGAATATTTCGATAGCCCAGATGAAGCTTTATCCATTTGTATTTAGGACTGAGTCCGAATTGGTTAAAAGGTTGTCTAAATTCTGTGTTTTTGTCGCTTACTACAAAAGATAGGGGGATGCGGTAGCCGTAGATACTTACATTGACATTACCGGACAATACATAAGAAAAAGGAGATTTACGTGCTTTGATACCCTGTGCCGAGTAGAATACGGTGGTGGCGGATAAACCACCGTTGATACTGAAAGGTTTTCTCTTTTTTTGTCCAAATCCATTCTGTATAAAAACGAAAATCAACAAACTTAAAAAAATGTATTTGAAACGCATAAGAAAAACCATTTTCGAGTGCTACAAAGTTACGAATAAATCTACTTAAATTGATTCTAAATAGAGTCCGTCTATAATGTCCAATAACTTCGTTACGCTCATACTCAAAACAGTCATTGACAAAAGTCAACTCCTTGGTTTTGAGTATTTCGCAAGCCTTGTTCTTGAACATTTTAGCTCAGACTCTTGACTTTATGGACGAGGACTAAATAGATTTTTACTGTCTCATAATTGGAAAATTTTTACATTTGCCGGAAAATATGGGCTATTATGATGTATGCTAAGCAGATTTTATTGCCGGCTTTCGGAAGGGGATTTCATCTTATTACCTCTTTGGTGATGAAAGAGTTGGGAGAATTGCCTGAAAGGGGACTTTTACATTTGTTTTTGCAACATACTTCTGCCGGCTTGACGATTAATGAGAATGCCGACCCGAGTGTGCGACTTGATTTTGAAAATTTTATTGATAAACTCGTCCCCGAGAATCATCCACTTTATACGCATATTTTTGAAGGCGCCGATGACATGCCGGCGCATCTTAAAGCTTCCCTAATCGGTAGTTCGGTCAGCATCCCCATTGATAATCACCGTTTGCAATTGGGCACTTGGCAGGGTATCTATTTATGTGAGTTTCGCAATCATCCCGGACGTAGAAATCTATTTGTAAGCATTTTGCAATAGACTTTGTCATACAAGGATATAGATGTAAAAGGGTGAGTCCTCCAATCTTTCACCTTTTATTATTATGACAGCGGTTTAACATTACGGAAAACTCATCCATATTTTTTCTACCTTTGCACCGGCAATAGTAGATTATATGAAAATATTTTGTAAAGAAAAGTAGATATGATGACCAAGAAGGTAAAAATAGCTTTAGCCGTAGGCTTACAATTAGGATTGATCGCTTCTATTGGAGATTTTGTAGGCTGGCCCCTGATGAAATATGTTTTGTACGGCTCTATTGCTTCTTTTCTGGCGGCGATCGTTTTTTTTATCTATGATATGTCGAAAGAGTAATCTTTTTCCGGTTTTGTTACTTTAAAAAAAATAGCCGTAGCACTTTGATGCTACGGCTATTTTATGATTACCATCCGTGGATGGCACTGTCAAAACTTATTTTGAAAAGAAAGTCGGTTTGATAACCAACATCATCCAAGCCCAGTTGTTACCGTTGTCCTTGCTTCCACCTTTGACGACTTCCATCGTCTTGGTAGCCATCATTTGAGAATAACCGGCTTTGAAAATAACGGATTTAGAGAATGGATAAGCTACGAATGCATCTATCTCCGAACCCAATGAGCTATTCATAGTTTCGTTATTGCTATCGATAACTTTTGCGGTAGCTGAGAAGTTGTGGTAGGTAGCACCCAGGGTGAGTTTGTTGTATTTATATTTTACAGGAACATAAATATCCATCAATCCGGTGCTGTTTCCGAAACCTACGTAGAAATAGTCCATCCAACCGTTAAATTTGTGGTTGGTTCCGTACAGAGGTTTGAAAGTTGAACCCGGTTTGGTCGGGTCGGCATCCATATCCGTTCCGGAAAGATACTCAAATCCAAGACCACCGGTAAACCCTTTTTTGCTGTATGAAACATCAGCAGCAGCATATAAAGCTTTGGTCTCTACAGATTTTGTGCTCAAATCCGTCATATCGGTATATTTTGACAAGGCACCCATTTGATAGTAAAAAGCGGCATTGGCTTTCAAACCATTGTCCGTTTTGTAAGTAAATCTAGGTCCGAAAGTTTGCGAATAAGCTATCACCTCTTTGTAGGTGAGTGTAGTGTCATTGATTTTCTCATCTACAACTATCGAAGGCATTCCGTTATTCAAGAAGAGGAAGCTCAGTCCCAATTCTCCAAAATTCCGGTGATAGTGCATAAATTGCATAGCTTTGTATTGAAGGGAGTAAGGACTTCCGGTCAAACTTTCACCGTTTGCATTATACGCAAAACCGAGGTCAATCTTGCATTTTCCTCCCCGGGGAGAAAGTTTAAAGATAGCCGCATCGTGGCTTCTTCCTTGTTGTGCCCAGTTTACGCTACCGAAGATACGGTGGTCGTCATAAATGATTTCTTGGCGTCCTACTTTCAGCTCAACGCCTTTGGCAAGTTTGAATTGTCCCCATGCTTCGTGTACGTTAATACCGTTAACATCACTTTTTCTGAGCGTTTTTGTTTCGCCCCAAACGCCTACATTTTGAAGACTGAAACCTACCTTCACATCCTCGCTCTTGTAGTTGAACATCAAGCGTGAACGTTGCGAAATGAACAATGCCGGTTGTTTCCCCTCCGGAAATAAGTTTTTGTACCCGTGACGGTATTCCATTCTGGGTCTAAACTCCCCTTTCAAAGAGAAATTTTGAGCTTGCACTTCCATCATAAAAAAGGCGCTCATCATCATTACTACAAAAAATAATCTTTTCTTCATAACTCTAAAATTTAATTAATGTATCTAAAATTTTTTCTCAAAATATTTATTCTCCAATGCTAACAACAATATTTTGTCCGTATTGTTTACGTTAAAACCTAATTTGTGTTTTTATAAAATAACTTCTTCCCCACAATTGCATATCCCGTGCGTGCGCTTCTCCTACCTGATTGACGGTCTCGATATCCGTAACATCGAAAATGTTTTTGACTCCGATGACCGTGGAAATCATACCTTTGAAAAAAGTTTTGGAAATGGAGAAATCCATGTCGTGATAGTCTTTGCGGACGGTCTCTATCAGGTTTTGTGTTTGCCGGTCTATAAAATATCCGGGTCTTTTGCCTGCATATTTGTAGCTCAAAAGCAAATCAATCGCCGCATTTTCGAGGGTGTAACCAAGGGCGAGGGAAGCGTCCGGAGAATACAAGAAGGTCTCACCTTGCTGCTCCGCAGAATATTTGTTATATCTGCCCGTGAGGGAAAATCCACTGTTCACACTCCATTGTTTCCCGCTGTTGAAAACGACATTTATTTTCCCTCCTACCGACTTAAAGCGGTCAATATTGATATAATGTCTTTCGTTGTTTTGCATCTCACTGAGCGTAATCAGATTTTCGATGCTGTTATAAAAGAGGGCGGGTGCTATTTGAATACTTTGTTTCCCGGCAAGTTCCCAAGCCTGCGAATAATGTAAATCAAAACTGTGTGATTTTTCTACCTCCAAATCTTTGTTTCCCAAAATATTATAGGTAACAGGTCCTCTTTGGATATGAAAATCCAGAAATAATTCTTTTAATGAAGGAGCTCTAAACCCTCTGGCGTAAGAAAATCGCAATTGGCTGTTTTTGCCAAAATCCGCTTTGATATTCAGCGCCGGAGACAAGAGGGAACCATATACGCTGTTTAACGTAAAACGGACTGCCGGTTGTATTTCAAGCCGCTTTGTCAACTTATAATTGATACTTCCGAAGCCTGCGTATGTTTGTATAGCCTGTTTGCCCTCCAATATTCTCGCTCCTTCGGTGGACTCGTAGTTTAAATCAATGCCTGCGGCATAATTTAATTTCGCATCTTTATTGCTTTGTCCCAGTTGAGCACGAAATTTTCCCAACTGAAAGCGTACGCGGTTAGCGCTACCGTGATCCACGGGGTCAAGTTGCGATTCGAGACTTGCTGAGTCCACGTCAAAGGTATTGTGAAAACGTTGGTAGTCCAGAAAAGCGGCATTCACCAAAAGGAATTGTTTACCCCAAACATTTCCTTGCAAACTCAAGCTGTTATTAATCCTTTGGGTGTAATAATCCTTGTCTTTGAATGTATTCCCTTCCCTCTCTCCCAAGTCTTGCAATTTTTCGTGAAAAAAGGAAGATTTGTAGCGCAATTCAAGTTTCCGGAAATCTCTCTTATACAGTAGGTTAGCGTGGGATTGATTTTTCTTTTCCCAGTTTTGACTGCGGGCATTCCCTTGCGTGTCCAACCCTCCGAAATAATAATTTCCTCCGTCAATGATAAGGCTGTTCTTGTCCTTTTTAAAGCCGATTTTCCCGTTGATATTGGCGGCATTGACACTTTCATAGTAGAGGGAGAGCTTGCCGGCTACCGGCTTATTTTGACTTTTATCAGTGATAATATTGATAATTCCGCCCATGGCATCCGTACCGTAAAATACAGAGGCAGGTCCCTCGATAATTTCGATGCGTTGGACATTTGAAAGGTCTATTTGGCTAAGGTCAATGACACCGTCCAACCGGCCGATGACGGGGATGCCGTCCACCAATATTTTGATGTTCTCTTTGGAAATTCCTTGCAATTCGATGCTCGAACCGAATACGGAACTTTGTTCCAAATCAATATTTAATTCTTGTTCTAAAATTTCCCGCAAATTATTTGCCGCTTTGCGTAAGATCGTCTTACGGTCAATGACTTTCACTTTGTGAATGGCGTTTTGCTCGCTCACCGGAGCATATTGTGCCGTGATAACCACCTCGTCCAATCGGGTCGTCTTGTTTCCGGTTTCTGTATTTTGCCCTTTGGCAATGAAAAAAAACAAACCGGAGACAAGGAATAACAGATATCTCTTCATAAATATCGAATATAATTAGTGTCTGTCCATAAAGTCAAGAGATTGAGCTATATTGTTCGAATTCAAGGCTTGTGAAGTTCTGAAAGCAAAGGAGTTGACTTACGTCAATGCGATGCATTGAGCTTGCCGAAAAGACTGGTTTCAGAACGAGCGTAACGCAGAAGTCGGACATTATAGACAAGCTCTAATTAAAGAAAGAGGGCAATACCGGGGTATTACCCTCCAAAGCCCAATTTATTGTCTTAATAAATATCGTTAGCTGTATTATAGACATTGAATTTTCCCGTAGGGGTAATCAACCAGTCTCCGGTAATCTCATCTTTGAGTTGGAGTGTCTTGTCGTCATAAATTAAAACGGCACTGGTCGTTTCATTTTTCTTGCCCCAAACGGATACCCAAACTTCGTCTCCACCTTTGTTATACTCGATATGAACGGCTCTTCCCTTAAATTTGTCGGGTACGTGGAACGTTTTAATAAGTTTAAGGGTCTTGGTGTCATACACAAAGATTGACCTTTGCAGTTTGGGGTCGGTGCTCAGCGCACGGTCTGCCCACAGGTGCGTGGATTTCGGATGAGATTTGACGAAGAGGTTACCTCCTCCGAAACCTTCCATTTTGATTTCTTTGACGACTTTCCATTGATTGGGACCGGGATCGGTGGCGATACAGTCGATTTTTCCTTCTCCGATATGACCGGTAACCCACATCCATCCGAACTCTTTGTTGTGAATATTGGTTCCACGACCCGGGTGAGGTTTGGTTCCTACATCAATGATCGTTTCCAATTTCTTATTCTCGACGTCAATGACTACGATTTTGTTTTTCGCATTAGCGGCGACCAAGAAATATTTTCCGGTATGATCCCAACCTCCATCGTGCAAAAATTGTGCGGTCGGAATCTTGGCGGTATTTTCATCGATCTTATCCAAATCGGAATAATCTACCAGCCATACCATTCCTGTCTCTTTGACGTTGACTACCCAGATAGGGTCGTGGTGGGAAGCTACGATAGAAGCGACCCTTGCTTCTTCACGATATTCTCCGGTGCCGAGTACTTTGCCGTCGGTTTTTACCACTTTAAGAGGCTCTAAAGTCATGGCATCGAATACCACATAATGAGAAGGAGTATATCCTCCTACAATAATATATTTGTCTCTGAAATCTCCCAAGGGTCCGTTGTATTTGGACACTTCGACCGAACGGGCGTCAAAAGAGGCTTTGGATTCGGCTACGATTTGCGGAGTCTCCGGCCACAAGTCGATTAAGGTTACTTTTCCATCCCTGCCGATAGAGAAGAAATATCTTCCGGAAGTGGAAGTACGCAAAATGTGTACGGCAAATCCGGTTTTGAGAAGCGCTACACGCTCTTTGGTATCACCGTCAATGATAGCCACTTGTCCTGCGTCGCGCAGAATAAGTCCGAAGTAGTTTTTCCAATTGCGTTTGGTCTCCGGTTTCTTTACACGGTCCTTAACGGGCACGATTAGATGCCAATTCTTTTTGATGTCTTCCATCGTAAATTTGGGTACCGGCGGCGGCGGCAATTGAACGAACTTTGCCATTAACTCCGTCTCTTCCGGAGTCAATACGCCTTGTCTTCCCCAGTCGGGCATACCTCCGGGCAATCCGTTGGTAATGATATTGATTAATCCCTCGGTGCCAATATCTTTCGTAGCCATATCTTTTCCATTCCCATCGGGAAGGAGAGAAGGTCCGGTGGCTCCTTTACGGGTCGTTCCGTGACAACCGGCGCAAGTGTTAAAAAAGATGTCCTTGGCTTTTTCCATTTCCTGCGGAGTCAAAGATACGGCGGCAACTTCTTTTTTTGCCTCTTTTTTCGCTTCCTTTTTCCCGGTTCCGCTTCCTCCACAACTCGCAAGTGCGAAAGCCAAAATAACTGATACTAATCTGTCTCTTATACACATCTGACGCTG
>WFZU01000064.1 GCA_015489405.1 Bacteroidales bacterium | reverse complement strand
AGAATAGATAGTATGGGGAATTTAATTTCTCAAAAAATTTTCCCAAACAATGTTGGAACATATGAATGTTTTGAGAATATTTATCTAATCGCAAATAAATTGTATGCTTTGGGTATTAGTTTTACAGGATTTAGTTCATCTTTTATTACATACAAAATGCTTGACTTGGATTTTAATATTTTAACAGAGAAAAACTTGAAAATTCCGGAAGGAAAAAGGATAGAAATTTTCCGTACAATTAAAGATATTAATGACAATTTCGTTTGTTGTGGGACTACTCTAAAAAATACCGGAAACGAATACATTCTCGAACCATTTGTGTATAAGTTGACATTGGATGGAGATTCCATATCTTCTCATTTTTGGAATACCAATCAAGTTACATTCTGTACGGATATATTAGAAACCAAAAGTTTTGGAGAATATTATGCATTTACATCTTTTCCGGTGGATTATCAGCATCATTCAATTCTTGCATTATCTTCTGATCTTGATAGTGTAGGTAGTTATCTTATTCCAAATGATATGGGGTTTTATTTGTCCGGAGAATGGAGTTCTGATTCAACGCTAATAGTGGTTGGTAAAAATGCAAATAGTAGCTATAAACATTTGGCTGTTGAATTGTTAAATGAAAATTTTGAAGCATTGAGTTATCAGACATTTTTCAAAGATTACCAAATGATTGAATATCCTGCATTAGCTAATAGTGTTGGTGTTAAAGGGAATGATGTCTATATTGGTGGGACTACAAATATGGACTACTCTAACGTATATTTTAGTACTTTCGATTCTTGGTACCATATTGTAAAATTAAATTCGGAAGATTTATCAACTGTTTGGGAAAAATGGTATGGAGGAGATGCTTATTATATTTTGTATAGCATCAAGGCTACAACGGACGGTGGCTGCATAATGGTAGGGACAAGGTATGATTATGAGGTGCAGAATATGGAAAGAGACATCTACATCGTCAAAGTCGACGCCGACGGTTTAATAACCTGGGAAAAGGACATTCCGTTACCGCAGGCGGCAGCGCAGGTCTTTCCCAATCCGGGCAAAAGCCTAAACCTGAAATCTACCCTCACTGACGCTACTTTCCGCCTCTCCAACCTCGAAGGCAAAAGCATTCTGCAACAAGAAATCAAGCAAGAAATGACGAGCTTTGACACCCGGGGATTAGCTCAGGGGACTTATCTTTGGACTCTGACGAAAGCCGGCAAGCTTGTGGCTTCGGGGAAATGGGTTAAAGATGAATGATGAATTTTGAATGATGAATTTTGAATGAGAAGATTTCATTTAAGAAAAAACTCATTACCTTTGCAAGCGTTGCAAAATGTGATTGACAGATGACAAAAGAACGCAAGAAGGTAGTAGTAATTACGGGTGCTTCTTCCGGGATAGGGAAGGCGCTGGCGGAGGTGTATGCCCGGAAAGGTTTTCGTGTGGTCTTGGCTGCCCGCAGCCGGACAAAATTAGATGCTATGGTTGCCGCATTCGAGGAGCAGGGGCTGGAAGCCTTGGCGGTAACTACGGATGTACAGCAAGAAAAAGATTGCAAAGCTCTGATAGATCAAACGATTAAAACTTATGGTCAGATCGATGTGCTTATTAACAATGCGGGCATCTCTATGCGCGCCTTGTTTGAAGACGTGGATTTGGAGGTGATACATCGCCTGATGAACGTCAATTTCTGGGGAGCGGTCTATACAACCAAATATGCACTTCCTTATCTGCTGGAACGCCGGGGGAGTGTGGTCGGCGTTTCTTCTATTGCCGGCTTTAAGGGATTGCCGGGACGTACGGGCTATTCCGCTTCCAAATTTGCCTTGCAAGGATTTTTGGAAGTTTTGCGGATAGAGAACCTGAAAAAAGGTTTGCACGTCCTCATTGCAGCGCCCGGCTTCACGACTTCCAATATTCGCAATACCGCCTTGGCAGCCGATGGAAGTCAGCAAGGAGAGTCGCCGCGGGACGAAAACAAAATGATGAGTTCCGGAGAAGTGGCGCTCCGGATATTCCGCGCCGTTGAAAAACGCAAAAAGTTGCTCGTGCTCACCACACAAGGAAAATTGACCGTTTGGCTCAATAAATTTTTTCCGTTCTGGCTTGACAAAATGGTCTATAACCACATGGCAAAAGAAGATAATGCTCCGATTCGATGAAAAAAAGAGAAAAATTTTATTCCGCTGTGCTAACTTTTATCCAGTACGGAAGTTTGGTTTTTCTCTTGGGGTTCAATCCGTGGTTTAGTCGCAATCCTTGGCTGTTTGCAATACAAATTGCGGGCATCATCACCGGAATTTGGGCAATCATCACGATGAGCAAAAGCAAACTTAATATCTCGCCTATACCCCGTCCGGGTGCGGTTTTGGTGAGAGACGGACTCTATCGCTATATCCGCCACCCGATGTATCTTTCGCTTCTGCTTTTTGTGCCACCGCTGGTGGAAAGAAGTCCCGGGGCTGTCAATCTCTTGGTATTTTCGGTTTTTTTTATCAACCTTTTGGCAAAAATGTATTACGAGGAAAGGCTTCTAAAATGTCATTTTGAAGGCTATGAAGCCTATATGAAAGAAACCCGGCGCTTGATACCTTATGTTTATTGAGAGTCCGGAAAAATTTTTTTGATACCCGCAGGGCGGGAAATAATAAAGTGTAACTTTTTGTAAAACAACAAATTACTAAATTAATGAAATACACTATTCTTTTGCAAAAGATGAACAATGTCCTTGGCGAACCGGTGCGCTATACCATCATGGCAGGGGACGAAGAAATTCCGGTGAACCCGTGGATCGGGAAGCGGATACGGATGGACTTTGCCGGCTACGAATGCCTTTCTTGCGGTAGCCCTCTGCCGGTTTTCGCACAGGGTGTTTGCAAGAAGTGTTTTTTTACCATCCCCGAAATGGGACCATGGATTATTCATCCCGAATTGTGCCAAGCACATCTTGATATTGAAGATAGAAATTTGGAGTATGAGAAATCCGTACAGCTGGCACCGCATATCGTTTATCTGGCGAAAACAAGCCATATCAAAGTGGGCGTAACCCGCAAAACGCAAGTGCCTTTCCGTTGGATCGACCAAGGAGCGGACGAAGCGATAGCCGTCCTTGAAACACCCAACAGATATCTTGCCGGAAAAGCGGAAGTATTTCTAAAACAATATTTTACTGACAAAACGTCTTGGCAACAGATGCTTAAAGGAATACGTACGAAAAAAGAACTGGCAGCGGAAAAAGAACGTCTTCGAACCTTCCTCCCCGGGGAATTTATCCCCTATTGGCTTGCGGATGAGAAAATTACCCGGATATCCTATCCCGTGTCTGCACATCCCGCTAAAATCAAAAGTATCAATATTGCCAAACAACAACATTTTGAAGGTTTGTTGACCGGCATCAAAGGGCAATACTTGATTTTCGAGGGCGGACAAGTTTTCAATGTTCGCAATCAATCCGGAAGTATCGTGGAATGGGAAGTGGTATAAGATTTTTTCGCAGGAAAATCCGGCAAGTATTGAGATAAATAGAATTTTGTTTCGGAAAATTCTTACTTTTGCAGGCGTTGCTCCGGCGGTAATAGTATTCCGGTGTATGTGTGAGAGGAAATAATACAAATATGGGAAGTATAATACATATATGGAAACCAATAGAATTTAATGACTATTGGGTACATACAGACACTTCGTCGTTTGATGAATTGGCAGCAAGTTGGTATGAAAAGAGAAAAGGGTTTAAAGAAGGAAATAAAGATTTTAACGATTTTCTAAATAAATTAAAAAGACAACATGCGATTGAAACCGGTATTATTGAAAAATTATATGATTTAAGTGAAGGGATAACGCAAACCTTTATAAAAGAAGGTTTTATTGAAAATTTCATTAGTCATGAAGATACTAATATTCCGGCTTCTCAGTTGATGGGATATTTGAAATCTCATTTTGAGGCTATGGATTTTGTTTTTGATTTGGTAAAAAATAACAGACCACTTACAAAATCATTCATCCTTGAATTACATCAATTAATTCTACAACATCAAGATTATTCTATTGCCATTGATGCACTTGGTAATTCTGTCAGAGTAAAAGTTTTAAAAGGAAAATTTAAAGAACAACCGAATAATCCCAAAAGAGAAGACGGAACAGTCTTTGAATATTGCCCGCCTATTCATGTCGATTCGGAAATTGAAAAGTTATTATCTATATATCAAGATTTAGAAGTCGAACAAATACATCCAATAATAATAGCAAGTTGGTTTCATCATGCTTTCTCACAAATACATCCTTTTCAAGACGGAAATGGTAGAATAGCTAGATTACTGACAAGTTTAATATTGATTAAGCACCAGTTGTTTCCATTGAATATTTTGCGAAATGATAAACCGGAGTATATCAAGGCTCTTGAAAAAGCGGACAAGGGAGCCCCAAATGATTTAGTAAAATTATTCGGCAAAATTCAAAGACGAAATATTGAAGATTATTTAAAAGATATTATAAAAACAGGAATGTCAATAATCACAAATGAAATAGTATAAAACTGCTTGGAATGAGCGAGCGCAAAAATTTAAGCTATGAAAAAATTAAACATCTTTTTTCTTTTGCTCATCAGTAGCGTTGTTCTTATGGGACAAACGCAAGTGAGCGGAAATCAATCAGGCGTATGGGTTTTGGCAAATTCCCCTTATGAAGTAACCGGAGACATCACCGTTCCCGCCGGACAACAATTGACTATCGAAGCCGGCGTTGAAGTCAATTTTCAGGGGTATTACAAATTTAATGTGCAGGGAAATTTGCAGGCTATAGGTACGCAAGAACAAATGATTAAGTTCACGACGGACGATGCCGCTACCGGTTGGCACGGCATCCGGCTGGACGGCGGCGGACAGGGCTCCCATCTGCAATTTTGTATCCTGGAATACGGAAAGACATCGGGGAGTAATTTTCCCGATCAACACGGAGGTGCCATTATGTTGAATAACAGCAATATAGTGGTGGAGGACTGTGTCTTTCAGCACAATGAAGCCACTGCCGAAAGCAATGGAATGGGCGGTGCGATTTACGGACTTAATACTAACGAAGCTACGCAAATATTGCGTTGTACTTTCTTGTATAATCATTCTTACGGCGAAGGGGGTGCTATCAAATTGTCGGGAGATAGTGGAACTGTCATAGACCGCTGTGTTTTCAAAGATAATTCCGTGTTGTATGGTGGAGGCGCGATTTGTCTTTACGGCTGTTATGATACGCGGATAGACCATTGTCTTTTTACCCGCAATGTTACTTCTTATTCCAGTGGCGGTGCAGTTTATATTGAAGGATATAGTGGCGGTGTCATTTTTGCCAACAGTACTTTGTATGATAATGAGGCAACCGGCGGGGATGGTGGCGGTGTGGATATTGCTTTCTCGGATGCTTCTTTCACCAATTGTATCGTACGAAACAATGATGGAGCATATAGCGATAATGTGTATCTCGAATTCGGCTATACCGAAATAAATTATTGCGATATGCCATTGCCGGACGGAGCGGAGGGAAGCAATAATATCAATGTGGATCCTATGTTTGTGGATGCCGCTAATGATGATTTTCATTTGCTCGAGGGGTCTCCCTGCATTGATGCCGGTATTGCTTTTCTAACGATAACGGATGCCTACGGAACACAAATTACGACGGTGGATATGGGTCCTGACGAATATACCGGAACGGCTCCGGATATGGGGGCTTATGAATACGACCCCAACAACCGCTCGGCGGAATATGCTGCGAAGACTATTCGTGTTTTCCCCAATCCTGCGCGGGATATCGTGTATATTGACGGAAATATGAGCCGTTTTCAACGTATCCTGATTAGCAATGCTGCCGGCGAAAGGGTGAAAATCATCGAGAATCCACGCGAAAATATGGATGTTTCTTCTCTCCCGGCAGGTCTGTATTTGCTGCGATTTTATGCTCCGGAGGGAATGTGGACGACAAAATTATTGGTGCGCTGATTTCTATGATGCAGGGGACCGTCTGCCGGTTTGGGCGGGCTTGATGATTATTGTCTGTTTTCAGCGGGAAGCGGTACTTTTTTTAAGAAAGTCTTCAAAAGGGAGAGGCTTGTTGTCATTATTTTCCATATGATACACATATTGCTTGACTTTTTGTGCCCATTGCCGGTTGTTGTAGCGCTTGTCAAAAGTCTGAAACGGAATGGGAGGAGCATAATGGATGCGAATGGATTTCCCTTTTTGTTTGAACATCTCATCCGGTAAATAGAGCATCTCGAGATTGGCTTTGATTCCCAATTTTTTTCGCCAATAGGCTAAATTATAAAAAAACTTGGAGTTGTGTCCTTCGATGAAAGTGGGGATGATATCGCGTTGGTGTTTTTTAGCCCGTGAAATGAACGTAGGCTGCCACTCCATATCGCGAATACGACCGTCATCTTGTTTGCGGGAAACCAAACCGGCAGGGAAATAGAGCAAAATTTTATCAGACTCAAAAGTTTGGTTGATGATACCGATATTTTCGGCATTGCTTCCGTGTTTATTGATGGGAATAAAAAGGGGTTTGAGTGCCGGCAAATACATCAATAAATCGTTGACCGGAAATACAATATCCTGCCTTTTTTCGCTCACGGATTGCATCAAAGCAAGCCCGTCCATACCTCCCAACGGATGGTTGGCGGCGATAATATATCTACCCTCTTCACGGATATTGTCCATTCCCGTTGACGATACTTCCACACCATAGCGCTCCAAGGCTGCCCGGATAAATTCCAGCCCTTCTTTGTCCTTGAAATCATAGAGGATCGCATTCATCTCCTTTTCATGAATGATGTGGCGCAAATAGGCATATACAAAACCGGGGATCCAGCGACCCAGCTTAGGGCTCTTATCCTTGAATACTTTTTCTATATCTATCGTCCGGCGGCTAATGACCAATTCACTCATAGGGCTGTCTTTTTTCGTTTATTATCTTTTCCATGCTTTGACAATCAATCCCGTCCCGGACTTGTGCTTTGTCAAAACATCTAAATAATTGAATGTCAGAGAGAAAGGAAATGTGAACAAATAATAAAACGGGAGGATGACAAAAAATATTTTAGATGCGTTTAACATCAGAATCGGATATTTCATGGACAACTTCCAAGAAATTTTACCCGGTGTCCCGTAATTGTAATAAGCTTCGGTTTGCTGAAATCCCGCATTTTTCAATTTTTGTTGAATATCCTCTATATTGTATCCGTCGCGCACATGTTCGTCAATAAAGGAACCTTCTCCTTCGTGGTCGTGGTCATGAACATCCGAACCTCCTTGGTCCGAAGGAGTGGAAATCAGCAGTTCGCCTCCTTTTTTCAGTGATTCATAAAAATTAGCAAAGACTTTTTCGTCTTCCAAGATATGCTCCATAACATCCACAGACAGTATCAAATCAAAGCTTTCCGGTCTCCGGAATTGCGTCAGGTCGGCATATTCGAAACGGGCGTTTTCCCTTTTGATTTTCCGGAAAAATCGGCTGCAATCCTCTATTTGTTCCTCCTTGACATCTACCCCCAAGACCTTGTATTCCGGATTTTTTGACATTAGAAAAATATATTGTCCGAATCCCGAACCGGCATCCAGGATATTCCGTTGCCCGGGGTGGGATTTCTTCCATTTCCGAAACTCTCTTTTCACAAACCACGTACGCAGTAGAAGTAAATTAAGTAATGCATAAAAGAGTTTTCGCAATAAGGGGTGCCTGTTAAAGACTTTCCCCAGACTTTTTTTTATCGGGTCGTATTTCATGTGTTCAGTAATTTATTTT
>WFZU01000063.1 GCA_015489405.1 Bacteroidales bacterium | reverse complement strand
CCTGATAACCAATGGGCAGTTCCCAAGGATATTTTTTAGGAATCCCGTGACAATCAGCGCATTCCACTTCCACTTCCGCCAAAGTAGATCCATGCAAATTTCCGTTTCCGTGAACGGAGGTCGTTGTGTGGCAGTCTTGACAGAGGAGTCCTCCTTTGGGTTGTCCGTTGATGGTATCAATTTGATGATGTACGTCATCCTTGATGGAATGGTAGCGTTTTCCGTGCAGTTTATATTGTCCGCTTCCATCTTCGTTCCACGGTGTATCGTATGCCGATTCGGCAATGCCGGTATAAGAAACTCCAATCCGTTTCCCACGGTTGTGGCAGGTGGTGCAGTTTTCATTCGGGATGCCGGAATAGCTTATGCCGTTAACCTTTACTTTAACATCGCGTGTGGATTGAATTTGATGTGTCAATAGATGTCCCGGAATATCTTTGGGAATAGTGGGGTCGTTTCCTTCGTAGAAACCCTCGTTGGAATACGGAATATGGCAGGCAGCACAGCCCATACCGCGATAATCACCACGCCGTTGTTTTCCTTTTACTCCCACGTGACAACGGAGGCATTCGGTACGTAGATAAGTGAAAACCGCTTCTTCGGGGCGGGCAACGAGTTTGTGGATATCCGTACGGGGAATTTCATTCAATTTTTCGGGAAACTGTTTGGGATAAGCTTTGGCAAGCCGGTGCATATAGTTTTTGTAGGTCTCCGTTCCCCAGCGGGGACGCGGTCCATCGGTATCCAGAATATCGTAGTTGCCCCAGTGGGCTCCGTAATCATCCGGAATTCCCCATCCCCACACAGCACCTTGTATCTTCCCTGCCTCCGTCATCATCAGGCTTCGCATCCCGTTATAGACATAGTCTTTGTGGCATTTGCCACAGGTTTTATCAATGACCCACATAGAAGCAGGGTATGGAATAAGGTTGCGATGCGCTAATTTTTTGTTGTGTGTCTCTTCCGGGTTGCCTTGATGGCATACGACACAGCCGTTAGGGTCGCCCGCTTCAATGCCTTTTTCATAAATTTTTTGCATCATCTTCGAGCTGTCTGCGCGAATATGTTCGATTCCGGAATGACAACTGAGACAAGCCTTCCCTTCTGCCGGATAATGCTCCGGGAATATCGCAGACGTATGTTTCTCCGGCAATTCGGCGGAATCTTTGGTTTTTGCTTGCTTGGCAGAAAATCCGGCAACTACAAAAGCTGAGAGCAATAGCAGCGTGCCGGCGGTAATTCTGATGTTATTCAATCCAAACATTTACCCGTGTAATTTTTTTGCATTCTCCGCAAAAGCACAGCCGGCGCAGGATTTTTGTTCCATCTTGTCCATCGTTTTAGGACAATAAATGCCCGCTTCCCTCAATTTTTTATTGTGTCCGATACGGGAATCCGGAAATTTCCCACCGGTGATAAAGAATAGGCGGAAGCCCATAATCATAACCGAGATTCCCACGAAAACCAGTACCGCCAAAAACATCTGTAACATAAGCATGTGCATTTTAAGTCTGCGACTATCAATTGTATAAGGAAAATAAGTAATTTTTGTTCACAAGCGTAACATTTTTTTCTTCACCGGCGCTATTACGGAGAGGCTGAGCGTATGATACTACTTTAAAGCTTTGCTTAAAGGAATCCTTTTTCCGTTTTTGAATGCTACGATAAAGGCATCTTTAAAGCCTTTTTCTTTTACGGTTTTCAGGTACTTGGAGATAGCCCGGAAAGAGGTATCATTTCCCGCGGTATATTTGTACAGTCCGTCCGCTTTATAATATTTCACATCTTTGAGTTTTCTGAATTTCCTGAAATTCTTCTTTTTCTCTTTCTTATAGGTGGCAAATTGGATGCGGTAATAGACCGGTGGTTCTTTCGTTTTGCCGGTAACTTCTTTTTTCTTTCCGTCTTTTTGCTTCTCCTCCGCAATTTTATTTTCCTCTTCCACTTCTTTGAAATAGGCTTTGATTGCGCGAAAGATAGCGGATGCCATATAATCTTGCCCTTTTTTGGATTTCAAAAATTTGGCTTCTTTGGGGTTGCTCAGAAAACCCAGTTCTATCAAAACGCCGGGCATAGTCGTTTTGCGCAAGACCAAAAATCCGGCTTGTTTGACCCCCCGGTTTTTCCGTCCCACCCGTTTTTCAAATTGCTCTTGCACTTTGGTAGAGAAATCAATGCTCTGGTCCAAATTAACATTTTGCATCAGGGTTAGCAATATATAGTCTTCGTCGTTGTTCGGGTCAAAGCCTTCATATTGTTTCTCATAGTCGTCCTCATAGAAGATAACCGAGTTTTCCGTTTTGGCGACTTCCAAATTGTCTTTGGTACGGTGGAGTCCGAGGGTGTATGTTTCCGCCCCGTGCGGTCTGGAAGAAGGATTGGAGTTGCAATGTACGGAAACAAACAGTTCGGCTCCGGACCGGTTGGCAATGTGGGCTCTTTCATTCAGTTCAACGAAAACGTCTTTGTCTCTGGTATAGACCACTTTCATATCCGGCAATTGACTCAAATACTCACCGAGTTTTAAAATAACGGCGAGTGCTACGTCTTTTTCCTTCACCCCGTTGCCGGAAGCTCCCGGATCCTTGCCGCCGTGTCCTGCATCCAAAACAATGACGTGTTGCTTTTGTCCATAGACCGACAGACTGAAAGCGAAAAGTAAAAGAAAGAAAATG
>WFZU01000062.1 GCA_015489405.1 Bacteroidales bacterium | reverse complement strand
GTGCGGGCGGATTTGCTTGACGGCATTGACGAAGTTTTGCGCAAATACAGAGACCCTAACCGGGTATTCGGTGGCGTTCAAGTGCTGATGATCGGAGACCTGCAACAACTGGCACCGGTAACCAAAAATGATGAATGGAGCCTGCTCCAATCGTACTATGAAACGCCCTATTTTTTCAGCAGCAAAGCCTTTCAAGCCGCCGACACCGTAAGCATCGAACTGAAAACGATTTTCAGGCAACAAAACCGGGAGTTTATCAATATTCTCGACGACATCCGCAACAATCGCATAAGCGAAACCTCCCTTGCCAAGCTCAACCGGAGATATATTCCGGATTTTGTCGCCCGGGATAGCGACGGATACATTACACTGACTACACACAATTATCAAGCCAATGAAATCAATGAGCGGAAACTCAAATCAATTTCACGCCCCATATTCCGCTATGAAGCGGAGGTCGAAGGCGAATTCTCCGAATATGCCTACCCGACCCATTACGAACTTGATTTAAAAAAAGGGGCGCAAGTGATGTTTATCAAAAATGATTCCTCGCATGAGAAACGTTATTACAACGGCAAAATCGGTAAAATCGTGAAGCTTGACGAAGATCGTGTCTGGGTCCGGTGTCCGGGGGACAGTGAACTTATTGAAACCGGATACGAACGTTGGGAAAATATTACCTATTCCATTGATCCGGAAACCAAAGAAATCACGGAAAAAATCAAAGGCAGTTTTTCGCAAATTCCGCTCCGTTTGGCGTGGGCTATCACCATCCACAAAAGCCAAGGGCTGACCTTTGACAAGGTTATCATAGACGTAAGTTCCTCTTTTGCCCACGGGCAAACCTACGTTGCATTGAGTCGTTGCAAGACCTTGGAAGGGATCGTACTACGCAAACCGGTGAGCCGGAACAGCATCATTCAAGACGGGAGAGTAGCCGGGTTTACGCAAGAAATGGAAGAACGAAAGCCCGGAGAGGAAGCTTTTCGAGAGGCTCAAAAAGACTTCCAACTCCGGCTTGTCAAAGAGCTTTTTAATTATGAAAAATTGCGCTCCCCTGCGCTGCGTTTTCTCAAAGTTTCACGGCAAAACAGCAGCAGCCTTCAAGGTGGATATATGGAAGAAATACAGGAAATCATCACTGCCATCGACAGCCTGATAAAGGTAGGTAAAAACTTTCATTACCAATTGGTTAATTTGTCAAAAGACATCTCCGTGCCGGAAACAAATCCCGTGATACAGGAACGTATTTCCAAAGCTATTGAGTATTTCAAGAAACAAAACGAAGAGGTCTTTGTGGAGAATATCAGCCGGATAAGATTCTCTACCGACAACAAAGCCGTTCGCAAAGAATTGAAAAAAGCACTGAAAGAGTTGAACCGGGAATTGCAAATCAAACGCTATTGTATGGAAGGGCTGGACGGGGAATTTTCGGTGGAACAATATATGCAGTTAAGAGCCGAAGCCGCCTTGGAAGATTTTGCAATCCCCAGGTCGGACGAAAACATTCAGGAAGAGAGCCCCCACCCGCAACTGTTTAACACCTTGCGCGAATGGCGTATGCAAACAGCCTTAAAAAATAACATTCCACCCTATTCCGTTTTCACCCAAGCAAGCCTTTTTGAACTGTGTGAGCATTTGCCGGGCAATCTCTCTCAACTCAAATCCATCCATGGATTGGGAAAGGTCAGGATAGCAAGATACGGCGAAGATATTGTAAAGATTATCAGGGATTATTGTTCCCTGAACAATATTGAGATAAACGAAGAAATAATCGAAGAGAAAAAGAAAGAGAAAAAAGTAAATACCAAAGAGGTTACCTTTAAGCTTTTCAAGGAGGGACTTCCCATCCCGGAAATAGCGGCAAGGAGAGGACTCGTAAACAGTACAATTGAAAATCACCTTGCCCATTATATCAGCTTAGGGAAGATTACATTGGAAGAAGTGATAGGGACAGAAAGAGCACGGCAATTATTAGATGCGGTGAAAAAAACAAAAAGCTCCAATATTTCAGAACTCAAAACAAAACTCAATAATGAATATTCGTATGGAGAACTCCGTATGGCTTTGTCCGGACTGCGCAACAAGGAGACGGAAGATGCTCCGGACGCGAATACCTAAATCGCCTTTTTTTCGATTTACTATTTTTCGTTCCTTTGCAAGCGTACAAAAACATTAAATAATGCCTGTATCATTAGAAAAAAAAATCGAAGCTTTCAGCAAATTAGGGAGCATTTTGCGGTCTCCGGAGAAGCATCCGGAACTCCGCCATTGGATCGAAAACATGCAATATCACAATCCTTGGTTTGACCCGGAAAATGTGAGAAATGCCATGCTATCCATTGGCAATTCATTAACGCCGGAAAAATTGTACCGCTGGACCAATGCCTACGAAAATATATTGAAAAAGACTTTCCGTCCCAAGACGGTAGGCTTGGTTATGGCGGGCAATATTCCCTTGGTAGGTTTTCATGATTTTTTGTGCGTTCTCACGGCAGGTCATAAAGTGCAAGCCAAACTTTCCCGTAATGACGACAAACTCTTGCCCGCGGTTAGCAATATCTTAGTAGAAATAGAACCATCGCTCAAAGACTTTATCGAATTTCCCGAAGAAAAATTACACGATTTTGACGCTATCATTGCCACGGGGAGCAATAATACATCCCGCTACTTTGAATATTATTTCGGGAAATACCCTCACATTATCCGGAAAAACAGAAACGGAGTAGCCGTACTCACCGGCAAAGAGAACCAGGCAGAACTCCAAGCATTGGGCAAAGATATTTTCCTGTATTACGGAATGGGATGCCGCAGCATTTCTAAACTGTATATTCCTGAAAATTACGATTTTAACAATCTATTTGAGGCATTGGAAAGTTTTGCGGAAACGGGACAACATCATAAATATCGCAACAATTACGATTACTACAAATCCATCTTTCTTGTCAATTGTGAAAAACATCTGGACAATGGTTTTTTGCTCCTCAAAGAAGAAGATGCGTATGCTTCACCACCGGCAGTGGTTTATTTTTCTTATTATAGAGATTTGAAAGAAGTTGGCAGTCTCTTGGAAATGGACAGGGATAAGATTCAATGTATCGTCAGCAGTCCCGGACTCCTCCCCCATTCATTCCCTTTCGGCAAAGCTCAAGAGCCGGACTTGTGGGACTATGCCGACGGAGTGGATGTAATGGAGTTTTTGTCGGGATTGGAATGACCTTCCGGGAATATGGATTCATAGCCTTAGGTATTGGCGAAAAAAAACAGATGTCCGTAAATGATGAAAACGGAAAATATCATAAAAGACCGGCAATATTACAAATTTTGCCTCTATGGATTTCTGAAAAACCTCCGTTTCTTCGATGCCTTTTTTGTACTCTTTCTGCTTGAAAAGGGGATGCTCTACACGCAAATAGGTATTTTATATGCCGCACGCGAAATTATTATCCATATTTTTGAACTTCCCTCCGGCATCATAGCCGACACCTACGGACGTAAAAAGTCCCTGGCTATATCTTTTGTCATCTACATTTTTTCGTTTCTGATTTTCTATTTTTTCAGCAATTTCTGGTTTTTCCTCTTAGCTTTTTCGTTATACGGCATAGCCGATGCTTTCCGTTCGGGGACACACAAAGGAATGATTATGGAATATTTGAGAAGCAAGCACCGGGAGCATCAAAAAATCGCATACTACGGACACACCAGAGCCTGGTCTCAAAGAGGTTCGGCACTTTCCGCTCTCATAGCGGGGCTACTGGTTTTATACGGCGGATCTTATCATTACATTTTCTTGTTTTCAATTGTCCCATATTTAATTAACCTGTTTCTTATCCTTTCATATCCCGGAGAGCTAGATTTTTCACCCGTACCGGAAATGCATAAGCATAGCCGCAGTCTTGGAACAACCTTTCGTTCATTCTTTACGATCATACGCAATCCAAAAATACTACATATCATCAACACCTCTGCCGTTCACTCCGCTTTCTTGAAAGCAGTGAAAGACTACATTCAACCTTTGATGCTAAATATCGCCTTGATAACCCCTGTTTTGTTGCAACTCGAAAGTACCCGGAAAAACGGAATAATCATCGGCATCCTCTACTTTTTCATTTATATAGCGACCTCCTATGCTTCCCGTTTTTCCTATCTGTTGCAGGACGACCAAAGAAGAAACATTCCCTACCTCACCTTAGTGGCGGGATTCATTTCCGGCATCCTTTCAGGCATTTTTTACGTCAATCATCTATGGGTTTTATCACTCTTGGCATTTATCGCCATTTTTATCATCGAGAACATCCGGAAACCGGTACTTACAGGCTATGTGGCAGAGCATACGCCGCCGCCCATATTGACCTCCGTCATTTCCGCCCAATCGTTGTTAAAAACTCTTTTCACCGTGCTGCTTTCTCTCCTTTTGGGCGTGTTGGCAGACCGTCTTGGCGTAGGGAAAGCCATTTTATACAGTTCGTTGTCTCTGCTTTTGGCTACGCTCATTTTACGGTTTCGCCTTGGCGTAAAACATTAAAAAAGATTAATTTCCGCTACAGCGGAATAATAAATAGTACGTATTGCGATATTATTCCTATCTTTGCGCAATAAAAACAGAAAACATATTTACGATGGCAAAAAATAATAGACGCAAAAGAAGAGAAAAAACAAATCCGTTTTTGAAAAGTATTTTAGATTTTTTTATTGCACACCCGAAAAATTCATATACCTGTAAACAAGTAGCTAAAAATTTTGGGATTGATGATAAAGCCGGGAAGACCTTAACTGAAAAATTAATTCATAAATTAGTCCGGCAAGGGAAGTTGGAAGAGATGCAGAAAGGAAAATTCAGATTACATCCCCGCAACAACAAATTATACATAAAACCGGAACTCATAACCGGAATTGTAGATATGAAAAAGACCGGAAAAGCCTATGTAATGACCTCCGAGATGGATGAAGACATCTTTATCGCTGCCAATCATACCAATCGTGCATTGAATGGAGACAAGGTAACGGTAAGCCTTTTCCCAAGGCGCAAAAACCATAAACCCGAAGGGCAAATCGTAGAAGTATTGCACCGGGCAAAAACGTCCTATGTAGGCGTCATCTCCATGCACAAAAATTTCGCATTCTTAATTCCGGACAATAAAAATATGCCGGTGGACTTGTATATTCCGATGAGCAAAATCAAGGATGCCAAAGACGGGGAAAAAGTCATCGTAAAGATTCTGGACTGGCCCGAATATTCCAAAAATCCTTTTGCCGAAGTAACCAAAGTGTTGGGAACGCCGGGCGACAATGAAGTAGAAATGTTGGCAATCCTGGCGGACACAGACTATCCAATGGACTTTCCGAAAGCCGCCCTCAAGGAGAGTGAAGCCATTCCCGACAAGATTTCTCCCAAGGAATTGGAAAAGCGGCGGGATTTCCGCGACATCACTACATTCACTATTGATCCGGCTGATGCCAAAGATTTCGATGATGCTTTGTCTATCCGGAAACTGGATAACGGAAATTGGGAGGTCGGTGTGCATATTGCGGACGTCTCCCACTACGTACTCCCCGGCACCGCCCTTGATGAAGAAGCCTACAACCGTGCGACATCCGTATATCTTGTGGACAGGACGATACCGATGTTGCCGGAGAAATTGTCCAACGGACTCTGTTCGCTCTCGGCAGGCACGGACAAACTGACATTTTCTGCCGTTTTTGAAATAGATGATGAAGCCAATGTCCTTGATGAATGGTTCGGGCGCACAGTCATTCATTCCGACCGGAGGTTTAATTACGGTGAAGTACAAGCCATGATTGAAGGAGGCGAAGGAGATTTTAAACCGGAAATTATGCAACTGCATTCTTTGGCACAAAAATTTCGTAAAGAACGTTTCAAGAGAGGCGCTATCACCTTTTCTTCGCAAGAAGTTAAATTTGAACTCGATGAGAACGGAAAACCTGTCCGCGCCTATATAAAAGAACAAAAAGAAGCCAATTGGCTAGTCGAAGAGTTTATGCTCCTCGCCAACCGGAAGGTAGCCGCCTTCGTGGGTAAAAAGAAAAAAGGACAGCGCAGTCCCCGCACCTTTGTGTACCGTATTCACGATGAGCCGAACCCGGAAAAATTGGAAAAATTCTCCGAATTTCTCGAACGCATCGGCTACAGCATCAGCATCAGCTCCCCACGGAAAACCGCACAATCCATGAACCAACTTTTTGAGATTGTGAAAGGAAAGGGAGAAGAACATATGATCGAAACCATTGCCGTCAGGACGATGTCAAAAGCGATGTATTCAACACATAATATCGGTCATTACGGACTATCTTTTAAATATTATACCCATTTCACTTCGCCTATCCGGCGTTATCCCGACTTAATGGTGCACCGCTTGCTTTTTCACTATCTGAATAATGGAAAATCGGTGAGTGCAGAAAAATATGAAGAGAAATGTATTCATTCCTCCGAGATGGAAAAGAAAGCAATGGAAGCAGAACGTAATTCTATCAAATACAAGCAAATAGAGTATATGGTGGACAAAGTGGGGATGGTCGTCAACGGCGTTATCTCCGGCGTTAGCAAATGGGGTATTTTCGTAGAAGTCTTGGAAAGTAAAAGTGAAGGACTCGTTTCTTTCAAAGATATGCAAGATGACCTTTACTATCTGGATGAAGATAATTACTGTGTGGTGGGTTACAATACCGGTGCGGAACTAAAATTGGGCGACCCGGTGCGCGTAAGGGTAAAAAATGTGGACCTTATCAAACGTCAAATGGATTTGGAGTTAGTATAATACCTGAAACGGACCCCAAGCTAAAAAAGTACATTTGCGAACATGAATGGACTTTGTTTTGACAGGGTGCATTACGCATTTTGCATAAGCCGGGATTAAGAAGGTGGAGAAATGTCAAGAAAATGAATTTATACACGAAGAAGAAGCGTTGGAAATGGATTTTGTTTTTGGCTGCCATATTGATTGTGGGTGTTTCTCTCTATTTTACCAATCTTTTGGTCCGCAAGATAGCTAAAGAGGAACGCAAAAAGATACAAATATGGGCAGATGCTATTCACCGCAAAGCCTCCCTGGTCAATTACACCCAAGAGTTTTTCGAGAAACTCAAAACCGAAGAACGCAAACGCGCGGAAGTGCTGGCGGAAGCCTACCGTAATATTACCCACGACAATATCGATTCGGAGAGTCTCAATTTTTATTTAAAAATCATCTCCGGCAATACGACTGTGCCGGTTATCCTTACCGATGACAAACTTAAAATACAGAATGCCGTAAATATTGATTTTGATATAGATACCGTCAGCTACTTGAAGGGGAAGTTAAAGCGGGAATTTTCTGTTTTTAAACCAATCAAACTCTACTATTATCAGGACCGGTACCTCTACCTGTTTTACAAAGATTCGAAATTGTTTTCCGAATTGAAAGATGTATTGGACGACCTCATCAAATCCTTCTTTTCGGAGGTGGTCGTCAATTCCGCTTCGGTTCCGGTCATCGTAACCGACAGTACCCGGCAGCATATTGTCGAATACGGGAACATTCCTGCGGAGAAAATGTCAGACAGCCTCTACCTGAAAGAAGTGCTGGAAGATATGAAGTCCCAAAACCAGTCCATAGAAATCAGTATCTCCGGACAAGGAAAACGGTATATTTATTATCAGGATTCGGACATTCTCAACTGGTTGAAGATATATCCTTACTTTCAATTCAGTGTTATCGGACTCTTTATCATCATTTCCTATATCCTGTTCAGCATCGCCCGCAGGACGGAGCAAAATCAGGTTTGGGTAGGCTTAGCCAAAGAGACCGCCCACCAATTAGGCACGCCCATTTCATCAATGATGGCATGGATTCAACTGCTCGAAATGGAAAATGTTGACCAAACTATCGTACAAGAATTAGCCAAAGATGTCAACCGGCTGAACAATATTGCCGACCGCTTCTCGAAAATCGGTTCCGAACCGGTCTTGGAAAAACAAAATATCGTTCAACTCATACACAACGATTTAAATTATCTGCGTTCAAGGACATCAAAAAAAATGTCTTACCACCTCTCCCCTGCTCCTCCACACGAGATTTATGCTATGGTAAATACACAACTTTTTGATTGGGTCATCGAAAATATCATCAAAAATGCTATTGATGCCACCGGAGGGGAAGGAGATATTAGCATCGAAATTGCGGAGGAAAAAGGGCAGGTAATTATCGATATTAGCGATACGGGAAAAGGCATTCCCAAATCCAAATTTAATGAAATATTCCAGCCGGGCTATACCAGCAAAAAACGGGGTTGGGGACTTGGACTTTCGCTCGCCAAACGCATTATCAACGAATATCATCGCGGAAAAATTATGGTCAAAAATTCTACCTTGGGAGAAGGCACTACATTCCGCATCATCCTACAACAAGAACAAAATAATAAGACCTGACACACAAGTCTTTGAATCCCGGAAGCCATCAAAACAGCGCTTTTTCCGGCAAAATATCGCACAAAAACGGAGCGAAATTTCAACCTCTCTTTCCTCTTGAAGGGAAAGAAATACACAAACACCCTATAACAAACTGATTAACAACACCTTGCAAAGCATAATTTTTTCAATAATTATTT
The DNA here is from genome assembly GCA_015489405.1 of Bacteroidales bacterium. GTDB lineage: Bacteria > Bacteroidota > Bacteroidia > Bacteroidales > S143-32 > S143-32. Next base: position 4,429 of record WFZU01000062.1, on the reverse strand, counting down.
GCTTATAAAGAAATATTATCTACCTTTGCAGTCCTTAAATAATTACGTTTATTAAAATAATTAATTGTTATGATTAGACAGTACGAAACCGTTTTCATTGTTACTCCCGTTTTATCTGAAGCTCAGGTAAAGGAAGCGGTAAAGAAGTACACAGACTTCTTGCAAGAGAAAGGCGCCGAAATTCTCCACCAAGAAAATTGGGGAATGCGCAAATTAGCTTATCCGATTCAAAAGAAAAAGAACGGATTTTATCACCTGTTGGAATTTAAGGTGGATAGCTCTGTGATTGATGAGTATGAACTTCATTTCCGTCGCGACGAAAGGATTATGCGTTTTCTGACCGTCCGCTTGGACAAAGACGCTATCGCATACAGCGAAAGAAGAAAAAAGAAGTTAGCAGGAAAGAATGAAGAAAATCAAGAAAAAGCCTAATTTATTAATCAAAAAAGAAAAAAATCATGGCACAAGATAAAGGAATACGCTATCTGACCCCCATTACGGTAGATACCAAAAAGAAAAAATATTGCCGTTTCAAAAAACACGGCATTAAGTACATTGATTACAAAGACCCCGATTTTTTATTGCGTTTTGTCAATGAGCAAGGTAAAATATTGCCTCGCCGCCTGACGGGTACATCTACCAAATATCAAAAGAAGGTAGCCCAAGCAATCAAAAGAGCAAGACATTTAGCATTAATGCCTTACGTGGCAGATTTATTAAAATAAGGAGGTGCATTATGGAAATAATTTTAAAACAAGATATCAAAGGACTGGGATACGAAAATGACATTGTAACGGTGAAAAACGGTTACGCCCGTAACTATCTTATCCCCAAAGGTTATGCTATCACGGCAACCGAGACCAACAAAAAGATTTTAAATGAAGTCTTAAAACAAAAAACGGTCAAAGAAGCCAAGAACATAGAGCAAGCACAAGCCCTTGCCAAAGCACTGGACGGCATCACCGTGAAAATCGGCGCCAAAGCATCCGAAAGCGGCAAGATTTACGGCTCGGTCAACAACATCCAAATTGCCCAAGCTATTATGGAACAATACCGCTATGAAGTAGATCGCAAAAAAATCAATATTGACCAACAATCGGTCAAAGAAATCGGAACTTATTCCGCTGTGATTGACCTCTATAAGGATGTCAAAGCGACCATCAATTTTGAAGTTTTTGCAGAATAGGGAATTAGTTTGTTGCATAAATTCATTTCAAAGCCGGTTTTTTATAAGCCGGCTTTTTTTGTAAGCCATAGGCTAATTCAATGTATCTTTGCCTGAACGTAAAGAAAAAAATTTTTCAATATAATGACCCTATTGATACAAGTATTATGAAATATATCTTTCAATGCAACGACTGCAAAGCTGAATATTCATCCCGGGAATGGCAATACTTATGCCCCGAATGTAGTAAGACAAACATAAACGAACTTCCCCCGAAGGGCGTATTAAAGTGCGTATATGACTACCCGGCAATAGCCCGGAAAGGGATACAACAATTAGTTGGTTCTCATTTTATAGACTTATATCCTATTGAAGATGAACGCAATATGCCTACACTACGCATAGGGAGAACACCTCTTTATGAGAGTATTTTTGAGTTACATGGGAAATCCATAAAACTGTATATAAAAGACGATTCGCAGAATCCCACCTTCTCTTTTAAGGACAGAGCGAGTGCCATGGTATCTGCTTATGCGAAAGAGCATAATATCCAAACGATAGTTGCTGCCTCCACCGGAAATGCCGGTTCTTCGATAGCAGGCATTGCTGCCAGCCAAGGACAACAGGCAATAGTGCTCGTACCGGCAAAAGCGCCTCCGGCAAAATTGACACAAATCTTGTTGTACGGAGCAAAGATTGTTGCCGTTGACGGAAGCTACGACGAGGCTTTTGACCTCTCCATAGAAGCGAGCAAAGCCTTCGGTTGGTTTAACCGTAATACGGCGTATAACCCGCTGACAATAGAAGGGAAAAAAACAGTATCCTTTGAAATATGGGAGCAAATGAAGGGGGAGATACCGGATATTATTTTTGTTCCTGCCGGAGACGGGGCAATCATTTCGGGAGTCTATAAAGGCTTTGAAGAACTTTTATTTCTCGGACTCATTGACCGCATCCCGAAAATTGTTGCCGTGCAGGCAGAAGGGAGCCCGAATATTGTAAACAACCGTTTCTCACAAAAACCGGTTTTCATTAAAAGTAACACGCTTGCCGATTCAATTTCCGTTACTATTCCCCGCAACTATTATATGACACAAGATTACCTGTACAAATATGCAGGAGACGGAATTTTGGTGAAAGACAAAGAAATCCTTACGGCTATTGCCGGATTGGCTTCCCGCTACGGCTTGTTTGCCGAGCCGGCTGCCGCTACGGCTTTCGCCGGAATGAAAAAATATCTGACAGAAAACGATGTGGAAAAAAACAAACGATGTTTAGTTCTACTGACCGGTAGCGGTCTAAAAGATATTCAGTCCGTACAAAACAGTATCCACCTCCCTGCTCCGGTAAAACCGGACTTAAAAGAATTGCAGAAGCAACTCGATTATAATAAAGCTCCGGGACAATGAGAGACTAAAAAATAACTTCCGGCCGGGAAAGCATTAATATCCCGCTTTTCTACGACTTTCGTAATATGCATTTATATTAAACCGTACCGGAAAAGTAATCCAGGCATCCACTTTTTTCCGGTCTAATTTAGCCGGTCTAAACCGAAGTTTTTTGGTCATCGAAATTGCAGCAGAGTTCAATTCCGGGATTCCTTTGATCACTTCCGCCTTATCTACCCGGCCTTTTTTATTCACATGCAACTTAAGAACTACCCGACCCTCAATCTTTTTATTTACAGCAGCTTCCGGATATTCAAGTTCAATGCTATTAAGCAATTTGGGAGGAACATCAAAAGCCAACTTATGTGAAGGTAAATTATCCCTAATCTGCATCAAAGAGGACATTGCTACAAAACCGAAAGAATTCTTATATTTTACAGCCCACATTTGCTCTTTAGGAAATAACTTTAACACCTGCACAATAGTTCCCACCGGTATCGAGGAAATCACTTCCGAATTATTATCAAGTTCTTTGCGAAGATAAGCCGACAACACCACACGTGCGCGCTTATGTTCTTTGTCAGAAATTTTGTATCTTTCAAGAAACTCGTTCACCGTTAGTGTCTCTGATTTAGTAGCATCCTGTTTTTCAACAGTTTGCCCTGCCGTAGAGTCTCCCAAGAAAGCCTTATCATCATTTTGTGAAAAGGCAAACACTGAAAGCATCGTAAAAATAATTAAGAAAGTACGCTTCATAATCAACTAAATTTTATGTTAAACAACGAGCACTTCTCACTCCCCCGAAGTGCATATCTTCTATAATCCCCAAATCTGCTTCTATTCCCCTAACATTCAGGTCATTTCTAAAAAAAGACCCTTCGAGCCCGTGCACACACAAACCAACACACGCCAACCCACGGTGCATCAAACCCGACTTTATATATTCAAAAAGAACAACTTCACTAACAATAACAATCACTAATCTCTATAATGCCCTAATCAGCAAAATTAACGGGCACTTTTGTCCATGCCGGGACATCTTTACCCCGGTATTTAGCCGGTGTAAAACGCAGTTTTTTAGCAGCTTTTAAAGCTTGCTCTTTGAGTTCTTTGGGACCATGGAGGAATTTTACCTCTTCCACTTTCCCCTTTTTGTTTACCAAGACTTTCAACATCACTTTGTGAGCAATTTCCAATCCGCGAACAGATTTCGGAAGTTTCGGAGTAATTCCCTTTACCAATTTGGGATTTACATCGTGTTTGTATTTCTCCAACTCGACATTCTTCTTCAATTTCATCACCGAGGAAATGGGGACAAAACCATAATTTTTGCCGGATTTCACCGCCCAAACGTTCTCTTCGGGCAAGAACTTCAGTAGCTCAACCTCATCTCCGCTGACAATAGTCTTCACTAAAGCGGAACTTTTAGTAAACCCCGCCCGCAAAGGAGTCGAAGAAATAATCCTTCCAAAATTACCGGTGGAGTATGGAATTGCGTTGTCCGAGAAGACCTTGGAAAGGTCTGCCGGAAGAGCCGCAGCGGCGCTATTATCAACACTTTCCCCACTCGTGTCGCTAAGCATTGCCGTGTCCGTATTTTGAGCTATTGCAAACAACCCAAAAAATAATAAACTGAATATTAAGCCTATCTTTTTCATTCTTCTATTTTTTTACAAAGATACAATCTTTTTTAAAACCAAAATATTTTTTAATATATTTTTTTCTTTTTTCGATAATACTTGCATATTTAGTGTCTGTCCATAAAGATGGGAGTCTAGGCTAGAATGTTCAAGAACGAGGCTTGCGAAATACTCAAAATCAAGGAGTTGACTTCTGTCAATGACTGTTTTGAGTATGAGCGTAACGAAGTTATTGG
>WFZU01000061.1 GCA_015489405.1 Bacteroidales bacterium | reverse complement strand
GATGTTGGATTTGGCTTTTTCGCCCAAAAGTCTGGACGTACAAAGGGAAGTCGTTATCGAGGAATTTAAGCAATCCTATCTCAATCAACCCTACGGGGATGTATGGTTGCTGTTGCGACCGCTGATTTTCAAACAACACCCTTATCAATGGCCTACTATCGGGAAGGAAATATCCCATATCGAAAATGCAAGTATGGAAGATGTAAAAGCCTTTTACAAAAAATTTTACAATCCCAATAATGCAATTATTTCCATTGCCGGAGATATTCACAAAAAAGACATTATTCCGCTGGCGGAAAAATGGTTCGGGGATATTCCCAACCACAACCGCTATATTCGTAATATCCCCCCGGAACCGCCGCAGCAAGAATTGCGTTCCTTGACGGTCCATCGCGATGTACCGCAAAACGTATTGTATATGGCATTCAGAATGTGTCGAAAAGGAGACCCCGAATATTTTGCCACGGATTTGATTTCCGACATTCTCTCCAACGGGGAGTCCTCCCGTTTTATGCAAAGCTTGGTGAAAGGCAAAAAATTATTTAGCTCCGTCGATGCTTTTGTAAGTGGCGATTTGGAAGAAGGATTATTCATTATCATCGGAAAATTGCAAGCAGGTGTAGAGATGAAAATTGCCGAAGAAGCTATATGGGAAGAACTCGAACAACTCATGACAAAAGATGTCCCGGACAAGGAGTTGGAAAAAGTAAAAAACAAAGTGGAAGCCAATTTAATTTTCTCCGAAGTGGACTTGCTCAACAAAGCGATGAATCTGGCATTCTATGAATTGATGGGAGATGCGAATCTAATCAACCGGGAGGTCAATAATTACCGGAAAGTTACCAACGTCGAAATAAAACAAATCGCCCAAAAACTTTTCAGCAAAAACAATACATCAATCTTATACTATTATGGAAAAAACGCTCAATAGAAAAATACCGCCACCCATAAGAAATTGGCATGATCCGCTGCCTCTCAAGATAGAAAAAGCCCGCTTGGATAATGGATTGTACATCCATTTCGTAGATACCGGCACGCAAGACCTGATGAAAATTCAAGGGATATTCAACGCCGGTGTTCGTTACCAAGACAAAGCTTTTGTAGCCAAATTTACCAATGCTTTGATTCCCGAAGGAAGCCGGCAATACAGCGCCCGGCAGATTGCCGAAGCAATGGACAGTCACGGAGCCTATTTCAACAGCAATACCGGACTCGATACGGGGACCATTGGATTTTACGTGTTAAACAAGCATTTTGCTTCGATGATGCCCGTCATAGAAGACGTCATCAAAAACCCCGTTTTCCCCGAAGAGGAAGTAGCGATATACAAAGACAACAGCATTCAAGATTTTCGTGTTAAGTCAGAAAAGATAGATTTTCTGGCAAAACGCTGGTTTCACCGGCAAGTTTACGGAACGGAGCACCCCTTCGGGAAAATCGGAGCCTTGGAAGACTTTGACAAGATTACAAGAGAAGATTTAGTGCAATTTCACGAACAAAGCTATTCGGCTCAAAACTGTAAAGTCATCGCTACGGGAAAAATCCCAAAAGATTTTCTCACCACATTGAATGCTCATTTTGGCAAAAACGACTTTACCGTCAATGATATTCCGGCGAGGCCCGTTTCAATGAGCGGACTTCCGGCACCCCGCAAAGCCTATTTTCCCAAAGAAAATGCCGTACAATCGGCAATTTACATCGGGAAAGCCTTGTTCGGTCGTACCCATCCCGACTTTTTTGATTTCAGTATTATGAACACCGTTTTGGGGGGGTATTTCGGCTCCCGCCTAATGAAAAACATTCGCGAAGACAAAGGCTACACCTACGGAATAGGCTCCCGCTTGGCATCGCACCATAGCGGAGGGACTTTCTCTATTTCCACTCAGGTCGGAGTACAGCATACCCGGCAAGCACTGCGAGAAATTTACAAAGAGATAGACCGGCTGCAAAATTCTCCGGTGGGCGATGCCGAACTGGAAACCGTCAAAAACTACCTTTCGGGGCAGATATTGCAAAGCATGGACGGCATATTCTCCGTCTCCAATATTGCCGGCAGGCTTGTAGAATACGGATTGGACATTTCTTATATGGAAGACTTCTTCCGGAGAATCAACACGATACAAGCAGAAGACATCCGGGCAGTAGCCCAAAAATATCTTGCTATTGACAGTCTGCACGAATTGGTGGTTGGACAGATGGAATAATTAGAGTCCGTCTATAATGTCCAATAACTGCGTTACGCTCATACTCAAAACCTCATTTCGGCAAGCTAAATGCATCGCATTGACAGAAGTCAACTCTTTTGTTTTCAGAACTTCGCAAACCTCGAACTCGAGCAATCTATCCTAGGCACTTGATTTTATGGAAAGATCCTATTGGGATTCATCGATCCGTTGCTTTCAATGTGTTGCCGTACGATCCCGGGCAGCCTTCTCCATTCCATTTCGAAGCGGGCAATATTGTGCTATTGCAAATAGCAAAAATGGCAGAGACATACTCAAATAGGAAATATCAAACAGATTAGCGAAAAGCGTTCGTCGCCAACCTTCGTCCACTACCAACGCCAGCATACTGCTAAAAGGAATAGCAAAAACCAGTAAGGCGGCATAAAAATAATAATGTTCGCGGGCAAACCGGTAAGGAACGGCAAAGGCTGCCAACAAAAACAAATAGGCAAACAAAGGTGCCTTATTCGTCTGTAAAACAAAAGGATTGTAACGTACCAAAGTGTCCCAATCCGGAACGGAGAGCAGAATAGGCAGACTAATCAACAAAGCCACCAACAGAAAAGAGACGATAAAGCGGATTTTTTCCGCCATCCCGGCAGATAGAAATTCTTTAAAAAAGAAAATGATGACGGGAATGATAAGAACGCCCCTCGTCAGGAGAAAAAAAGCAAGGAAAGCACCCAATAATACAGGGCGGTGAAAACTGTTATCCCCTCGATATTTCCGTTCCCAAATATCCAGAAATAAGGCAAATAAAATCATATTGCTCACCAAATCACTTTTGACAATCAACTCCCACCAAAAAGCGGGAGAAAACAAATAAAGGAACAGAAGCAGATAGGGTAGCGGCGTGTCTCCGTAAGCTTTGAACAAATAAACGGCAAAAAACAGAAAAACAAATACTTGCAAATAGCCTACATCTCCCATAAGATAAAAGGGAATCGCCAACCACCCCAAAGCGGGCAGATTGGAACTCATATTTTGAAGATGGTCCGGGCGGGAATACGGATATTGCCCTTTGATGATGCCTTCCACCGTCAATTGAAGTGCAGACCAACGATCGACCTTAAGGGTTTCTCCATTGACCTTATAAACCAGAAAAAAAACGCCAAAGAGCTTATCAAAACAAGGATTCCGTAGAAATATTTTGAGTTCCCGGCATCCGGAATCCATTTTCCAAAAGTTCCTTTGACAAAACTCCAAAAAACAAATCCCGACAAAACAGCGTAGAAAGCAAGAAGCAAATAAGGGCTGATCCACTCCTGCCTTTGTCCGTATTTATACAGGAAAAGTCCGTTGACCAATACGTAAAAGCTCCCTGCCAAAAAGCATATTATTCTCCTCTGTCCCTGTCTTTGCATCAAGCTGATTATCAATATAATAGAAACTTTACAAGCATTTCACCTTCCGGTCCGCAAAACTACAAAAAAATAAGACTTTCATAAGATAAAAAATACAAACGCCTCTATTGAAAAGTACGGCTGTCCCCTTGCTTGCCGGCGGAAACCGGAAGATTTAACGAACCAGCGAACGCACAAACTCCCGCTCTATCCACAAAACCGAAGCCAAATAAATGATAATGGCAGCCGTAGCCGCATAAAGTCGTAGCACGGTCGTCTCCGGTTTGTAATACTCAAAAACAAAGAACAGCCCGAGCGCAATCGCAAAGAAAAGCAAAATCTTCCCCGTTTCATACGGCACGGCATAATGTTTTTTACCCCAAAAATAGGACATTAACACCATTGAAAGATATACGCAAAGGTGTGTCCAAGCCGCCCCCATATACCCGTAGCGCGGCACCCAAAGCAGGTTGAACGAGACCGTAATGAGAGCTCCGGCAATCCCAATCGCTGCCCCGTAGAGCGTCAATTCACGAAGTTTGTACCATAACGAAAGATTGACAAAAATCCCGTAAAACAATTTTGCCATCAAGATGATAGGAACGATAGACAAAGCCGCCCAATACGCTTGTCCGATGAAATACTTAAAAATATCAATATACAGGGATACTCCCAAAAACAAGAGCAGCGAAAAAGCCACAAAATATTTCATCACATCCGCATATACCTTTCGTGCGTTCTGCTCCTTTTCCATATTGAAAAAAAACGGTTCAAAAGCATAGCGGAACATTTGCACGAAAAGCGTCATTAGGATAGCCAATTTAAAATTAGCCCCATAGATGCCCAACTGGTCATTGACATATTTTTGCGCATTTGTGACCCCTTGCGGAACAGGGATCAGATGTTTCAACATAATCTTGTCGCCCATATCATTAATCATTCCGGCTAAGCCGATAATCAACAAAGGATAGGTATATAAAAGCATCCTTTTGAGCAATGCCCAATCCCATACGAAACGGAATTTGCGAAAAACCGGAAGCAATAAAACGAAGGAAGTAAAACTCGCCAACAAATTGGCAATGAATACATAAACGACTTTTCGCTCCGGCGAATAAAGGTTTCCCAAGAAGGAAGCGGGATGCCGCTCCGCCATATACCGCAGCGAAAACAACAACAGAAAATTCAATCCGATATTCACCAGTACATTGATAAACTTGATAGCCGAAAATCGCAATGCTTTATTCTCCAAGCGGAGATAAGCAAAAGGGACTGCCGTCAAAATATCCAGCGCCAAAATCAAACTCAACAGTACGATCAAAATCTTATAATTGGAATATCCGATAAGCTCCGCAATAGGAGAGAGAAATGAATACACCAAAATCAAAAAGAGCGAAGTGGTCATCAACAGACTCAACAACGAAAGGCTAAACACTTTATTCCTGTCCTTTTGTTTCTGTGCAAAACGGAAGAAGCTCGTTTCCATCCCGTAAGTAAGCAAAACCATCAATATCCCGACATAGGCATACATCTCCGTGATAATTCCGAAATCACTCTGCGAAAGCAAACTGCTGTCAAAAATAAAACGGTGGGTATAAAACGGCACCAAAAGGTAGTTTAAAAGACGGGAAAGTATCGTCCCCAAGCCATATATGGCGGTCTGCCCCGCTAACTTCTTTAAAGGATTCAAATATGCTGTTTTTTTGACAAAAGTACTATTTTTTGATAATTCAAAAATCATTAATAAAATTTTTGTACTTTCGCCCACAGAACAAATAAAACGAAATGATATGAAAAAAACGGCTCTTTTCCTTGGCTTCATCAGTGTTTGGCTATGGAGCGGATTGGCTATGCAAGCACAGGAAGTACATGCAGATGACGTATTGGGACTTTGGTGGAATGATGTGAAATCATCCAAGATTGAAATCTACAAAAAAGACGGCAAATACTATGGGAAACTCGCCGAACTGACCACTCCTATTGACCCCGACACGGGAAAGCCGAAGGTAGATAAAGAAAACCCCGATGAAAACTTGCGAAACCGCCCCCTCCAAGGACTGGTTATTATGAAAGATTTTGAATTTGACGAAGACGAATGGAACGACGGCGAAATCTATGACCCGAAATCCGGAAACACCTATAATTGTTACATGGAGTTTGAA
>WFZU01000060.1 GCA_015489405.1 Bacteroidales bacterium | reverse complement strand
TCTTTACACTTCCCTCAAATCCCTCCGCCCCTATTGCAATATGGAGGGGAAACAGGAGATCGCTTCTCACATGGCTCAACTGCAAAGCATCTCAAAAGAGAAAAATTGGAGAACTTTCGAACAAAATTTCTTGCTGTTGCATCCTAATTTTTTTACCCGTCTGGAAGAACATTTTCCCAATCTTACTGTTTCTGAGAAAAAGGTGTGCGCCTTTATGAAATTGGGATTGAGTACTTCCGAGATGTGTCAAATCACCCTGCAATCCAAGTTGAGTATCTACCGCCACAAGAAAAGCATCCGCGAAAAAATGGGACAGGAAGACAATGAAAAACTAGAGGCTTTTATCAAAGATATCTGTCCGTAAATTTCTTCCCTTGATTTTGATAGAATACGGAAAAAACAATGTCCGGGAAGGGCTAGAGAAACTCCGGAATATTGTTTGAGCCTTTCCCGGGAGGGAACAAAGTGTTTAATCTTTTTCTCCGGTAACCATTTTTATTATACCTTTGCGCCAAATACACAGAGATGAAAATATTTATTATCGGTGCAGGGGCTATCGGCACGGCTTTGGGCAATGTGATGGTAGCAAAGAAGAAGAACAAAGTCGTCCTTTGGTCTATCGAAGAGGAGGTCGTGAGGGATATAAACGAAAGTCATTTTAACCACAAATATTTTCCCGGAATACCTTTACGCAAAAGGCTTAGAGCTACCGGTGATTTCTTGGAAATATCCGGTGCCGATGTCGTGTTTTTAGCCATTCCCTCTTCGGTCATACCCGGATTGTTATCCGAACACAAACATCATATTGACAGCCGGACGCTTATTGTTAATCTTGCCAAAGGTTTTGGGCCCAACAAAGAGACCTTGGTCGAAAGTCTGGAAGAAATATTGCCGGACAACCCCATTGGTACATTGAAAGGACCCAGTTTTGCCCGCGATATTATTAACCAGGTTCCGACCGCATTTACTTTCGGAATCAAAGACAAAGAATATCGCAAAACCATCAAAAAGATATTCAAAAAGACGCCTATCTATTTGGATTTTACTTCGCAAGTGAAAAGTGTCGAGCTGGTCAGTATCTTGAAAAATATTTATGCCATTTCGGTTGGGATTGCCGATGCGCATTTCGACTCACCCAATTTGCGCTTCCTGTTTTTGACCAAGGCATTTCAGGAGATGCGGGCGATATTGAAAGAGCTCGGTGCGAACGAAGAAGTCCTGTTCAAATATTGCGGTTTCGGTGATTTTACGCTGACGGCATTGAATGACCTGAGTCGCAACCGGACTTTGGGTCTCCTTATCGGGAAAGGTTTCTTCACCAAAGACAGTGTTAACAATGTCGTCTTGGAAGGGCGTCTTGCCACGGAAGTCTTTTTCCACAAGATGTGTGATGTGGAGCAAGGGCAAAATAAATTCCCGATCGTGCGCGAACTGTATTACGTCTTTGACGGGAAGAATGATATTTCCAAATTCGTATATCGTATCATCCGGTAGTTTCCCGCGTAAAATCTTCCCCTTTTGCCCGGCTGCGCCGGAAAATCAGGAACGGAGCCTTTACTTTTCATAGCTCTCTACCGAGCCTATGCCGATGAGGCTTTGATAGAATTCTCCCGGTTTTTGATAATAAACCAGAATCGTGTATTGATTTTGCGTTTCAGCGTGATTGCCTTCAAAATAGCTGTAATCCCAATTGCCGTTCCGGTCCACAACAATATATTCATAGTCGTAGATACCTTGTTTCAAATACAGCGAATTATAATAGCGATGGCTTTGAAAATCGTACTTCATCTTAGCCGCTTCGCTGAGATTCCACTGTGTCAGAGCACCGTAGAGATACACATCTCCATCTTGTACGGGATAGGCGGAGTGTAAACTGAAATGTACCGAAACATATTCGCTTTCCGTAGTTTTCTCCGTACGGTCTTGGCTTCCGATGTAGCACTCCCCGTTCAGGTCGTCCGTTTTGAAATAGGCTAAGCCGTTGCGTGTATCGTCCGGAAACAGGCTTACTTGTACACTGTCGTGTTTAACGTAGATACGGTTTACTTTTTCCGTTTGCGTAAAAAGGCTTTTGGTATTGAATTGACGAAATTCATTGTGTCCGTCCATACAGATACGTCCGTCGTATTCATAGTTTAGTTTACCTCCGGTAACGGTTTTGGGACGGATACCGGTCAAGCGGCTGTGCCAATCCCCGTTTTGCATGATGACCACTTGCACATCGTCATACGGATTGAGAATGGAGACGAGTGTGGGCGTTACCTCAAATCGTATTTCCTGCTTTCTGTTTCGTTCTCCGGAAAGCGTGCAAGCGATCACCTGTGCATCGATATTCACTTTTTGTTCGACGATCCAAAAGGGACATTCGAAAAGCGGATGTTCTTCGTCGCCGGCATAGACGATAATCTTATAATTGCCGGATTTGGTTAAATGCACATCCTCATTCGGAAACAAGAGCGTATAGTGCATATAGTCTTGTTTTACTTGAAAAGAAGGCTCTCCGGCTTCGATTTCATTTTCCGTGAAATTTTCGATATATTGATATTTCTCAAGCTCATCTTGTTGCCCCATTGCATCGCAATGAATAAACGTGTAGTAGAGACTTTCTTCCTCATCGTTTAATATATCAAATTCGAGTTTCAGATGCTCGCCGGTGTGAAGCCGTATCCAGGGTTTGGACAAGACAAAGCCCTCGCGGTAGAGCTGAATGCTTTTTACCGAAGAATCATAAACCTGTATCTGTGCTTTGATGTAAGACGCAGATAATAAGATGATTAACAGAGCATTAAATTTAATATTCTTCATTTTATTCTCCTAAAATATGGCGGTAGATACGATAATTTTCATCGTCATAACATACGAAATAAACGATTTCCGGGAAAGCATATTGCGACAAAAAATCCTGCACGCTCCGGATGGCAACGGCTGCTGCCTTTTCCTTGGGGAAACGGTAAATGCCGGTGCTGATATTGGGGAAAGCGATGCTTTTCAGTTGCTTTTCATTCGCTATTTCAAGACTCCGGCGGTAGGCACTTTCCAGCAGTTTTTCCTCATTGCGTTTGCCCCCGTACCAGACCGGTCCGACGGTATGAATAACGTATTTCGCCGGCAGGCGGTAAGCCTTGGTAATTTTGGCATCGCCGGTTTCACAACCGCCCAGAGTCATACATTCTTCCAACAGTTCCTTGCCCGCAGCGCGATGAATAGCACCATCGACCCCTCCGCCTCCCATCAGCGAACGGTTGGCGGCATTCACAATGGCATCCGCTTGCACCCTGGTGATGTCCTCTTTGAGAATATGTATTTTTTTCCCTTTTCCCATCTTGCGGCAAAAGTAATAAAAATCATGTAATGGAATTTTTTGGACATGATGAAATAATGGACAAACACTAATCAGAGTCTGTCCATAAAGTCAAGAGCTTGAGCTAGAATGTTCGAATTCAAGGCTTGTGAAGTTCTGAAAGCAAAGGAGTTGACTTGAGTCAATGACCGGTTTCAGAATGAGCGTAACGCAGAAGTCATACATTATAGACAAGCTCTAAATATAGAAGCGGTTATTATAACAACAAAGTGGAATGGACCCATCCAAAACAATTAAAAAGATATCAAGAAATAAACAGGAAAAAACCGGTTTTTTTATGTTTAGGATTGCACGGAAAACCAAAATCACCTGAATTTATATTCATAATTCC
>WFZU01000059.1 GCA_015489405.1 Bacteroidales bacterium | reverse complement strand
TCTTTGCAGACAAAATAAAATATATGTTTTCTAATCGCAAGTGGATTCCGGGAATTATCACCTTAATACTAAGCATTTTCTTTTGTTGGTATTTTTCGAATATTATAATATATGTATTGCTTGCCGGTGTTTTATCGATTATCGGTCATCCATTGGTGCAATTGCTAAACAAAATAAAGTGGGGCAAACGCAATATGCCGAATGCCTTGAGTGCTGCGATTACATTGATTGCCATGATAGCCCTTATCATTGCGTTGAGTCTAATATTTGTACCGGTCATTTCCAAACAAGCACAAGTGATTTCAAGCATTGACCTCAACAAATTTGAAAACTATATTGACGCTCCCCTGCGCAAATTTGAATACTTCCTGACTCAGAACGCCATTATTCCCGAAGGGCAAACCTTGAACGCTATGGTTACCCGGCAAATAAAAGAGATTGTTGACATGACCACTTTACAAAATATCTTCGGGAATATTGTCAGTTTCGCCGGCTCTTTTGTGATCGGGGTATTTTCAACTATTTTCTTGACATTCTTTTTTCTCCGGGATGAGAAACTGTTTTTCAATGCCATTTTACTTTTTGTTCCCGACCGTTACGACCGTAGGGCAAGTATAATATTGAATCGCATCCGGGAATCCTTATCACGCTATTTTATAGGGCTCTCGCTGGAAGTATTAAGTATGATGACCTTGCTTTTTGCGGGACTTTCTTTGTTGGGAATAGACAATGCACTATTGATTGCCTTTCTGGGCGGCTTGATGAACATCGTCCCTTATGTAGGTCCTATCATCGGAGCTTTAATTGGGGTATTTATAGCAACCATTACGGGTTTGAGTGCTGAGACCTATGACCTTATCCCCAATATGGCGTTGATGGTTATTCTGGTCTTCGGCATTGCCAATATGATAGATAATTTTCTACTACAACCTCTCATTTATTCCAATGTAGTGCACGCACATCCGGTCGAAATATTTTTAGTCATTCTAATTGCCGGCAGCCTTGCCGGAATTACGGGAATGATATTTGCCATCCCCTCCTATATGTTGTTTCGTATCATTTTGAGTGAACTTTATGATGGATTTGATATTACAGACAAATTGACCAATAATGAGTCCACATAAACACGCTGCCATTATCGGTATCGGAGGAGTCAGCCGGTCGGGAAAGAGTTTTCTGGCACACAGCTTAGCCGGCGAATTAAGGGGAAAGAAAACCATCGTCTTAAGTCAAGACGACTTTGTATTCCCCGAAACAGACATCCCTTTGATTAGAGATCATATTGACTGGGAATCTCCTGCCTCTATTGATTTCGATAAATTCAGAAATCACATAGCACAATCCGGCGATGCATATGATATTATTATTGCCGAGGGGCTTTTTGCTTTTGCCGACCCGCAAACCAATCAATGGTATGACAGGAGAATTCATATAACCCTCGACTACGAGGAATTTATCAAACGGAAAAGAGAGGACTTGCGATGGGGCAAAGAACCCGAATGGTATATCCGCCATATCTGGGACTCCTATCTAAAATACGGTATTCCGGATTTTGAAGAAACGCCATACATCCGGCTTGACGGGAATCAAGAGTTCGACATCCCCGGTATTGTGAAGAAACTCCGGCTAATTTAATTCCGGATTAACCGGAAAATTAAGCCAAAAACGATAGTCTTTTCCAAGTGTGCTAACAGATTGCTCCCAGAGTTCATCGGCTTGAGCTTGCATCAACTTCTCCGGTTCCATTTCTCCGACCACCCACGAATTTACCTTCAACTCACTCTGCAACTGACCTTTACTCCAACCCGAATATCCGACAAAGATACGCACTTCTTCAGGCTTAATCATATTCAACACAATCAATTCTTTCAATTCATTGATGTCCGCTCCCCAAGACAATTGCCCGTTAATGGGATAGGACTCCGCAAATAAATCGGGTCTGGTATGAATAAAAAACAGACTGTCCGTACTCACAGGACCTCCCAAATACAAGAAGGACTTAAACTCGGGAAAATCGTCAATGGCATCCGAAATATACCGTGTCGTAGGCTTATTCATCACCACGCCTAAACTCCCTTCGTCATTGTGTTCCACCAAAAGAATCACAGAACGGTTAAAGTAGAAATCAGGCAAAAAAGGCTCTGAAATCAAAATCCTCCCGGGCTTTGGCGCCACGTTATTGGTACGAATTGCGAATATGTCAAATTTCTCAGCCATTTATTTTCAGCGATTGTTATTTTCTTACTTTTGTAATACAAAAATAATACCTAAAAGTTTATGAGAAATAAAAATTTTGATAATTTTTTACGACTTCGCAAACGATATCCCACTTTCCGTTACGACGGATTCGATTACTACGTAGAAAAAGGAGCCTTAACAATACATTTTCATTTTTCCATTTCCGGGAAATATGAATTTCACCCCGGTCTGCTTTTGGAAGCCCATTCTTTATTGGACTACAAGCGGATTCCTGCCGCGCAATTGGAATCCATAATATTCCATATAGGTATGATCGAAGCTATCTCCTATTGGAAAACCACCTGTTCACCTCAATTTATAATAGCGGATTACCGCCTGTCGGCGAAACAAGAAAAATGGTTCAAAAAACTGTTCTACAATGGCTTAGGAGAATTTTTATACATAAATGGCATCCATGTTAGCGAAGAAGAATTCATTCACTTTTCCTACGAAGGCACAACCTCCCTCAATCCTTTTGTCCAAGACTTTGACAAAGATGCACTTATCGTTCCCGTAGGGGGAGGCAAAGACTCTATCGTAAGCCTTGAACTGCTCAAAAATCATAAAAAAATCTTCCCACTCATACTCAATCCCCGGGAAGCAAGTATCCAAAGCGTTAAACAAAGCGGCATCCCGTATCAAAACACCATTGTCGTACGTAGAGAATTAGACCCGCTGCTTTTGCAACTAAACCAAGAAGGATTTTTGAACGGTCACACGCCTTTTTCTGCCCTTTTGGCATTTATCAGCCTGTTGGTTGGCAGTCTCAGTAACCTCTCTCACATTGCTCTTTCCAACGAATCCAGTGCGAATGAACCTACCCACCAAGAGAGCAACGCCAATCACCAATATTCAAAATCCTATGAATTTGAAAATGATTTCCGCAATTATGTAGAGGATAACATCCTAAAAGGCTTTAATTATTTCAGTTTTCTCCGTCCTTTGTCCGAATACCAAATTGCCATGTTATTTGCGAAGCAAAAACATCATTTTTCCACTTTTAGAAGTTGCAATGCCGGCAGTAAAGAAAACAAATGGTGCGGCAAATGTTCCAAATGCCTCTTTACCTATATTATACTCTCTCCTTTTTTGGAGCCGGACGAATTGGAAAATATATTCGGACACAATCTGTTAGATGACCCCGGTTTGCTTCCGGTTTTTAAAGAATTGACCGGAAAGACCGAGGCCAAACCCTTTGAATGCGTCGGGACCATTGACGAAATACACTTTGCCTTACACCACAGCAAACAGCAAGCCCTCACTCCCCTGCCCTTTCTTTTATCCCGTTTTGAGAGCCGGCAGCCATCTCCTCTCCCCGTGCGCCATTTTACGGACAATCAACATTTTTTATTACCGGAATACCGGAAAATCCTGTTGGATGCCTTGCAAAACCACAGAGATTGAGAATAATTTCCCCTTCGGAAAAAATGAATGCCCTTCCGGGGGGGATTGCCTTTCCCGGAAAATCAGGTCTTTCTTTTTTTCTTTTTCGCAGCCGGAAAAAGGACATTATTCAAAATCAAACGATAGCCCGGAGAATTGGGATGCAAACTCAAATCGGTTTTAGGATCGCCGACAAAATGACGATAATCCTCTGGGTCATGTCCTCCGTAGAACGTCCACATACCATGTCCGAATTCGCCGTGGATATAACGGGCTTCATGCAAACTCTTGGTTTCCCCCATTCGCAAGACCTCCGGCTTGATATATTCATCTCTGAAAGCAGTCGTCTGCCCCATAAAGCCTTTAATCAACATAGTATGATTTTGACAGAGCATAGAAGGCACCGGATCCCATTTTGCCGAAAATTCAAAAAGACTGAAATAATCATTCTCCGGTGAAATTTTACGTTTGCGCGGGTCTATATCAATACTTGAGATTTCATACTCATAAGGATTGGTGGAAATCGTAAAATTCTGAAAAGCAAAACAATTGTTATAATTCAATTTCTGTTGGGCATCCGGGTCCATTCCGTCCCCGTCGAACATCGCATCGCAAATATCCACCCCGTCTGCCGCCAAAGCGACATCAAAGCTGTCCGGAGCACTACACATCGCAAACAGATAGCCGCCACCGGCAACGAAATCACGAATCTTTTTAGCCACCGCCAATTTGCACTGTGATACTTTGGCAAATCCCAATTGGTGGGCAATTTCCTCATTCACCCTCACGTTTTCACGGTACCAAGCCGCATTCCTGTAACGTCCCCAGAACTTCCCGTACTGTCCGGTAAAATCTTCGTGATGAAGGTGTAACCAATCGTACATAGTTAATTTTCCCTCCATAACCTCTTGGTCATATACCACATCATAGGGAATCTCGGCATAGGTCAGCACCAAGGTTACGGCATCGTCCCACGGCTGTTTGTTTTTGGGTGAATAGACCGCAATTTTCGGAACTTTGAAGAGTTTTACGACGTCCATATTAACTTCCGGATTGGATATTTCCGTCAAAATTGCCGTAGATTGCGCATCGGCTATCACCTCGTAAGAGACGCCTCTGACAATACACTCTTGCTCAATATTCTCATAATACCGGCACATAAAACTCCCCCCTCTATAATTCAACAGCCAGTCCACTTCCACCTCTTTTTCCAAAGTCCAATACGCTATCCCATAGGCTTTTAGGTGATTAGATTGCGTCTCATCCATCGGTATCAAAAGATAGGCGGCAGTAGCTGTCTTGAGGAGCAATAGGAGCATCACGACGATGACGGAATGTTTCATTTCTTGCTTATTTTTTTGAAAGAACGAAAGTACAATAATAATTTATTGAAAAAAATTTTTAACAAAATTTTGTATTTCAAAAAAATTTGTATATTTGCATCGTGAAATTTAATGTACGTCTAACAAAAATAAATGCCTATTGAGAATATCTACTTTTAGAAATCTTTAAATATTACGGGATGAAAAGTGTAGATATTCAAGTGATGAGTGAAGAATCGCTTATCGAAAGGTATTTGAAAGGCGACGAAAATGCCCTCGGTCAATTAATCCAA
This sequence comes from Bacteroidales bacterium, assembly GCA_015489405.1. Taxonomy (GTDB): domain Bacteria; phylum Bacteroidota; class Bacteroidia; order Bacteroidales; family S143-32; genus S143-32. The sequence continues at coordinate 3,699 of WFZU01000059.1, read as the reverse complement.
AAACATCAATCCAAGGTATTCGCATACCTGATTAAAATCGTGAAGGACGAAGAGGTTGCTAACGACCTGTTTCAGGATACTTTTATCAAAGTAATCAACACCCTTCGTTCGCGCTCCTACAACGAACAAGGGAAGTTTATCAATTGGGTTTTGCGCATAGCGCACAATCTTGCTATTGACCACTTTCGCAAGAAAAGCAAAGTGCATATGATTCACCAGGGCGAAGGGGATGAGTTTGATATTTTCAGTGTTCTGAAATTGGAAATCCAAAATGTTGAAGAAAAACTTATCACTCAACAAATTCACAGTGATGTAAAACGCTTGATAGAAGAACTGCCCGAGGAACAAAAGGAAGTCCTGAAATTGCGGCATTATTCGGAGAAGAGCTTCAAAGAAATATCCGAAATAACCGGCGTAAGTATCAATACCGCCTTGGGAAGGATGCGTTATGCCCTGATTAATTTGCGTAAGATTATTGAAGAAAAAAATATTTGTCTGATGCCATAAACCGGCAAAAAAAATTTCTTTTCCAAAAACTTTTTTCTATTACCTTTGCGCGGGATTTGAAAAAATATTGCCCTCTCGTTCATTTGCGTTTGATTTGCTTGTGTCGGTTGGAATATCAATTCACCGGGATTCAGGATAAGCACGACCCATACGAATACCGGAGAGTGCAAATTTATGATGACTTATCATTTTCCGGAACTTTCCCTGTCTATAAATAATCGATCTAACATCCAAGCGAACCATCATTTACAACAAGATAATTTTAATGGTTTCACATATTAATAATTAAATATTCAGTACTTATGATTGCAGAACCTTATAAAATAAAAACAGTACGAAACGTTGAATATACGAGGTTTCAGGACCGGATAGACTTTCTTATGGAAAGTGATTTCAACACCTTTCACATTCCTGCCGGATTGGTAACTTTTGATATGAACAGCCAAGGCACGAGTGCAGTAAGTCAAGAACAGTTTTCCGGCTTATTTATCGGAGACGAAACCTATGCAGGAAGTCGCAATTTCGAACATCTCGAAGAGGTTATCAACAAGACGTTCCGGCAAAAGCATGTCTGTCCGACCCACAACCTGCGCGGATCGATAAAACTCATCGTCTCTACCATGGTCAAAGAGGGAAATGAGATTTTCAGCAATTCCGCTGCACCGCAACTTATGTTGGAAGACAAAAACGCACAACTTTCTATCGTCATTACGGGAGAAGGTAAATTCCCGGCTGATATGGATATCCAAGCACTGGAATCCGGGCTCAAAGGAAACAAGACACCTTTTGTTTACGTAGATTTATTCGCCAACGGCTATCAAGCCATCTCACTCGAGAATCTCAAAAAAGTAAAAGAAACGCTAAAAGGCTCAAATAGCATTTTGGTTATTGATGCCTCCTATATTGTTGCGCATGCACAATATGTGCGGAAAAATTGTGATGCCTACCAAGGGAAAACGCTAACAGAAATTGTTGCAGAGACTGCTGCTATCGCAGATGTTCTGATTATGGATGCCGGACAAGATGCACGAAGCAATGCCGGTGGTTTTATTGCTACCAATGATGAAGTCCTTTTTGACAAATACATGAATGAGGTAGTCGTTTTTGAAGGGCTCCACACCTACGGTGGAATGGCAGGACGTACGATGGAAGTATTTGCCGGCGGGCTCAAAGAGATGCTTTATGAGGAACAAGCCAACTGGATTAGTTTCCAAGTAGAGAAATTTGCGTCTTTGTTGGAAGGAATCCCCTTCTTTGCCGGTGCTGACGGCGTGTATATTGATGCGAGCAAATTTTTGCCGGGAAGAACTTATCCCGTTCATACGCTTGCTGCCGCCCTCTTCCTCAAAGCAGGTATCCGGGCATTCGTCGAAGGCAAATTCGGAAGCACCGGAAACATTCTGCCGGTTCGCATTCCCCGTATGGGCTTTACCAATGATCAGTTAAAAGACATTGCCAAAGCCATCCAAGAACTATACGCAGAGCGGGAAAATATCACCGGGTTGATATTACAAAATGCTCCGGTATGGAATGATGAAGCCATTTTCAAATGGAAGCGTCCCATTCTAAAAGAATTTTTCTTTGAAAGCGAACCCTTCACCGTTCAACAAATAGAATATATCGGTGAAACCACCGAAGAAGAGCGGAGAAAATATGCCGAAGAAGCCGGATTTAACACATTTTTGTTACAATCCAAACACATCGCTATTGACTTCCTGACCGATTCGGGGACGGCTGCACAAACGACAGACCAATGGGCGGAATATATCACCGCTATTGAATCGCAAGCCAGCAGCGACAGTTATTATGAGTTGGTAGAAGTCTTGCAACGCGTTACCGGCTACAAATACATCATCCCTACCCACCAAGGTAGAGCAGCGGAACATATTATGTCTCAATGCCTTATCAAAGACGGTTTTGTCCCCGGCAATATGTATTTCACAACAACCAAACTGCATCAGGAAATGGCAGGCGGGACTTTCAAAGATATTATTGTGGACGAAGCACACGACCCGCAATCTACTTTCCGTTGGAAAGGAAATATTGACCTCAATAAATTGAAAGCGATTGTAGATGAGCATGGAGCTGACAAGATTCCTTATATCAGTTTTGAGTTGAGTGTCAACCTTGCAGGTGGACAACCGGTTTCTATGGACAACGCCAAAGAAGTGTACCGTTATTGCGAAGCCAATGACATTTACCTGATGTGGGATGCGACCCGCTGCGTGGAAAATGCGTATATGATCAAAAAATTTGACCCGCGCTATGCCAACGAATCCATTCAAAACATCTTGCACGAACTATTCAGCTACGGACATGGATGTACGGTATCCAGCAAAAAAGATAACTTGGTTAATATCGGCGGTTTCTTGGGTATCAAAGACGATGAAGTCTTCTTCGAAAAAGCACAAGCTATGTTGCGCACCTATGAAGGCAGCATCACCAATGGCGGTCTTTCTTCTGCCGATGTGGCTGTCTTGGCACAGGGTTCGAGAGAGATGACCGATTTTAACTATATCCGCAATCGTGTTGAACAAACGCAATATTTAGGCAAGAAACTTCTGGATGCAGGAATTCCGGTAGTGGAACCGATTGGCTCGCACGCCGTATTTTTGGATGCCAAACGCTTTTTGCCTCATATTGACCAAGACAATTATCCGGCACAAGCCCTCGCTACGGCACTCTTTGTGGATTCCGGTCTCCGTGCTATGGAAAGAGGAAATGTCTCCAAGGGAAGAAAACCCAATGGAGAAAATTACCGTCCCGCATTGGAACTGGTGAGGCTGACTATTCCCCGCCGCGCATATACCAATGCTCATATGGATAAAGTCGCCGAGAGTATCATTAAACTGTATGCTAAAAGAGACCGGATCAAAGGGCTGGAATTTGTCTATGAACCTTCCAAGTTGAGATTCTTCCAAGGAAGATTTAAGGAAGTAGATTAGCGTCCGGCTATAAAGACGAGCATTATTTGTTAATCTTAGGTCAAAAATATGGAATAATGGAGAATAGCAGCCCCGGGGCTGCTATTCTTTTATTATCTAAAAACCATCCGGGCTAATCTTATTTAGAGTCTGTCTATAATGTCCAATAACTTCGTTACGCTCATACTCAAAACAGTCATTGACAAAAGTCAACTCCTTGATTTTGAGTATTTCGCAAGCCTTGTTCTTGAACATTCTAGCCTATACT
>WFZU01000058.1 GCA_015489405.1 Bacteroidales bacterium | reverse complement strand
ACTTAACGGTATTTTATTGATAAATTGAGACTTATCTCCATTGCATAGATATCCCGCACGCTTTTGCCTTGCTGCCGGGAGTGTCCGGAGCAAGCATGTTTGACCGTGCAAAAAACAGGACATAAAAAAAGGTTCTCTTCGCGAGAACCTTTTTCGTTGACCCACAAGGATTCGAACCTTGACAGGCAGTACCAAAAACTGCAGTGCTACCGTTACACTATGGGTCAAGAACTCTCTTTTTTCGGTTGGCAAAGATACAGTTTTTTTGAATTATGCAATTTTTTTTCTTATTTTTTAGCATATTTTTTTCTACAAACATAAACATCTATTTTTCAGACTTATACGTATAAAGTATCGACATCAAACGGATAATCATATCGCGATTTCCCTTGTTTGGATTGTAGCTGTATGCATCCAAACATACAACACGTTGATTTTTTTCGTCCACCAAGGTGTAATGCACAAAAGGACCTCCCATAAAATCGTGTTCCACGCGCCACAATCCCCGTGTCTCCATCGCATAATGTCCGTTGAAATTGATTTTATGGAAAACCGGTGGTTTAAAATGCTTCTCAACCGCCATATAACTACCGTCGGTAGGTCCCGGAATATACATTTTGGTGATACTGTCGCGATAGGAGATAATACGTTTGGGCTTGAAAACCAAAGTGTCTTTATAGGGATAGGAATAGAGTAATATGCCCTCGGAAGTTTTTTTACGTTCGCGCCGCAGCCATACAAAATTAGATACCTTTTTGGCAACATAAAATCCCTTGGGAACCTCCATGTCGATATGATACCTATCCTTCAAGAGGGCGTGAATATCATCGTCCAAATACGGTTTCATAAACATTTGCAAACGCTTTATCTCATTTTTCATATAGATCGACAAAAGCCTTTCCTTATTTTTCTCAAATGCCGCTATCAAAGCGTTTTTGTCCGGGGCTTTGATACGTATCAATTGTTGCGGTTCGGTCCAAGGATCCTCCGATGATTCGACTTTTGGCTTGGTGTATTCCGGACTGATATCCAGCATCAAAATATTATGATGCGTCTTCAAAACATCCGAATTTTGAAAAGTATGTTTACTGATGAATGAAAGCTCCATCAAGGGTTCATATTGTGCAAGTACCGGATACTCTTGATTAAAAAATGCCCGGATCGTATCTCCAATCATTCCATGAATGTCATCATCCGAATTGGTTACGACCAATAATTCATCCGTCTTTCCGGATGATTTTTGCTTCTTTCCGTTGTTTTTGGAGCCTTCGTCGCAAGCCGAAAAGACCAGCACAAAAGCCGCCAAAACAATCCAATGTATTTTCCTCATTTTCTTTCGTTTTTCATCAATCACTCAACTTCTCATAAGAAAAATTTTTCGCTTTTTTCTTACTCTATATTATGATAACAGATTTTCTCTGCTTTTATTATTAACGCCCTGACACTTATTATAGAGCTTGTCTATAATGTCCGACTTCTGCGTTACGCTCATACTCAAAACTTCATTTCGGCAAGCTCAATGCATCGCATTGACATAAGTCAACTCCTTGGTTTTTGAGTATTTCACAAGCTCTGCCTGTACATTCGGCAGACAGGCTTGTTCTTGAACATTCTAACCTACACTCCCGACTTTATGGACAAACACTTATTAACGTAATCACCTCCGTGATCCAATAAAAACTCTTGGCAAAGGTAGTAAAAAAAATTACAAGAAAATACGGACGATATAGCAGACACCGGGAGCGCTGAGCTGACAATATCCCCCAATAGTTTTATGTTTTACAAAGTCCGGAATCTTATAGTTTCAATATTTTATGTGTCGTGATTCCTCCGTCATTTTCTATTTCCAGAACATATTGACCGGCAGGCAGGGTACTGATATTCAATCGTTTTTGATATATTTCTTGATAAACTTTTTCCCCCTTGAGGGTAAATATCTTTATGCTTTTCGCCGGTTTCTTTCCCTCGATATACAAGACATCTTTTACCGGATTAGGATAAACGGTATAAGCCGGAGAGGGATGCTCCCGGGTCGCCGAAAATACAGGATTCCACACACCGTAAATCAAGCCTCTTCCGTGTGAGGCGGCAAGCACCGTATTGTCTCCTTCCCGCATCCGCAACATATCCACGCGTACATTGGGGAAGGTGGCATCATGAGTCCATGTGCTTCCGTCCACGGATTTCCAAATGCCCAATTCGGTAGCCAACATAATATTTTTAGAAGTTTCGGGATGATAGATTGCCCAACGAACCGGAATATCCGGCAATCCGGCAGAGATATCCGTCCAGTTTTCTCCGCCGTCATAGGTCTGCCATACCGAAGGCACTCCGTAATTGGAGAAGGTAACCAATAGCGTATCTTCCGATCCTCCGATAGCGATAGAGGAGATGTATGCAGACGGGAAATCCGGAGAGCCAATCTCCGTAACTTCCGGAACGGATTGTGCATTCTCCGCCCGGAACAAACGTCCGTTTTGCGAAGCAACATACAAAGTCGTAGTATTGGGAGGCGAATGAGGAGAGACTTTCAAACTGGAAAAATACACATTAAGACCGGTATTGAGATTGACGTTATAAGTATCATTTAGCGAAGGAATATTCTTGATACGCAGTATCTTATTACTATTGTATCCTGAAAAACTGCAAGCATTGGCATAGAGAATATCATTTTTGTAGTCGTAGTCCATAGGATTGATGAAAACACCACTCTGAAAATTGTTATAATCATAAAAGGAGTTGTCTTCATACGTAAAGATGTAATTGAAATAAACCGTTGAGATAGCTACGCCCGGACTGTTTTTGTCATAAAAACAGTAAGCACCGTCTCCACCGGAAACCATATCGTTGATATTCAAGGCACTTCCGGAATATAATAGGGTCCCATTGTCTTGCAATCCTCCCAAAAATTGGTTGACGCCGGTGCCGGGATGAATATCACAAGTGTAGAATAAGAGGCTGTTGTAGTGCGTATTCCGTTCTTGAAAAACCACCGGATCATCCGCAGCGTTTACCGTCAGAAAAATTCCGCCATCGGAAGCCAAGAGAAGTTGATCGGAATTTTGGGGATTGAAAACCTGGCAATGTTGGTCGCCGTGCACGTATTCCGGACCTCCACCATAATACATCAGCACCCAATCGGAAAGTTGTCCCCATGAATCGCCCCCATTGGTGGAACGCCAGATATCCAAGCCGCCGATAAAAAGCATATCCGGATTCGCAGGATGAACGCTGGCGACAAAAGCATGCCAAGAAAGGGTGGCAAAGCCGTTACCCCCGGCATCCGGCATATTTTTTTCTTCCCACGTAAGCCCGTTGTCATCAGACCTCAGAATATTTCTGCCATAGGCATAATTGAAGCCGGTGGAAGAAGCAATATGTCCGGCGCCTATCAATGCATAGATGCGGTTCGCATCGGAAGGAGCAGCCGCCAAGACAACCCTGCCCGGGACATTATTTTCGGGATCGTTCTCAATGATGCTTTCATAATCATCAAAGACCGTCCAACTGCCTTCGAGTCCGGTATCCGAAAAGAGAATGGTAGCGCCGCCGTCTCCGTCTTCATTTTTCATTGTTCCGACAAATATTCTGCCGTTTGCCGCTATCTCAATATCAGCGGGAGCATACGGTTTACCGCCTGCGTGGTTGGGCAATACCTGAGTCCAGGTAGCGCCGCCGTCTGCCGAGCGGAACAAGCCTTCGGAAGGCGTGCTGGGATGTTCTCCGTGATAATAGCCGGATATCACGCCGGCATAAATAACACTTTGTCCATCTTCGTTGCGAACCCTGATGTCGGTGATATATTTAAATCCGGAAGTAGAGGGCAGCAGTTCCCAGGAGGTCCCTCCGTCATTGGATTTCCAAATCCCTACTCCCAACCCGCCGGATTCGCGATAGATGAGCCGTGCGGTCTGTCCTTCGCCGCTTCCGGCATAAAAAACCATGGTATTATTCGGATCGTAAGTCAAACAGCTGATACTCAAAGAGGGCATAAAATCATTAATATTCTCCCAATTGGAATTTCCGTCCAAAATATTATCATTTTTCCATAATCCTCCGGCTACACTTCCTGCAAATACCCGCTTACCCGAGGCATCATTCGGATCCCACATTATGGCACGCGTACGTCCTCCCATATTGGAAGGAACAATGTTCCACTCAATTTCATCGGAAGTCGATTTAGTCTCCGAACGGAGAGTCTGCCAAGCCTGCAACAGACGTTCTTTGGGAATACGTTTGCTTACCGGATCCATCGTAGCATAATAGTCCTGCAAGGCAGCCAAACCGGGTTGATCCACTGCCGGTTCGACTTGTTTTGCCAGTTTTTGGTATTCCTTCGCTAGATAAGCCTCGTATTTCTCACGCTGGCGTTGTTGGGGAGAATTTTTATAAGGCAACCAAAACGCGATGGCAAGGATTGCTAACAAAGTTAAGACAAGGAGGTAAGCTTTTTTCATGATAATCTATATTTTTATTATTTTCTTAATCCAATAACGTCCGGAGTCCGCTAATGTTACTTTGATGTAGTAAACTCCTGCGGGAAGTGCCGGCATTTGCAATCCGGAAACTTCGCCGGAATTTCCCGAGAATAGTTCCGCAAGCTCGTTGCCTTCATTTGAAAACAGCTTGATGGAAATCGCTTGGCGGGAAATATTGCTAAGATCAATATGCAGATTTTGTGTTACCGGATTGGGGAAAAGCCGTATGTCCGTTTCCGGCATGACGGAAGTTTGCATCCCTGACCCTAGATCCATGGCATACATTGAACGTCCATAGGTAGCGAAAGCAATTTTATCGCTATTATGCTTTATATCTGTATAGATAAAAGGTGAATTGGCGGAGGTGTAGTACCATTGAGTATCAAAACCCGGTCTCTCAAAAATACCAATATCGGTGGCAGCATAATAATATACATCGTCATTTCCTTTAACCACAATGGGGAGAATCTCTATATCATTAACCGGAATATCCGGCATCCCTTGAGAAAAATCTTCCCAAGTTTCACCATTGTCATCACTGCGAAAGATATGTGCTTGTTGGTCATCGTAGCGGTATCCGGAGAGGCTTACGAAAAGACTCCCCGGGAGTTCCCATGCCAGTGTCAATGAAGTAACCCAGCGCTTGGGTAGGGTGCCGGTAACATTGTGCCAGTTGGCACCCAGATCACCGGTGTATTGCACATTGCCGTCATCCGTTCCGACAAATATATGCGAAGGATTGAAAGGATCTACGGCAATGGAAGTAATGGTGTGGAAAACAACATTCCCTCCGCTGTCTCCGTCCGTCAAATCCCCGCTAATGGGCGTCCAGGAAATGCCTCCGTTGGTAGAACGGTAGAGCTTTTGTGTCCCGCAATACATGATGTCCGGATTGGTAGGATCAAAGACGACCGGCATATGCCAATTAATCCTGTCGGAAGGAGAAATGCCGGCAGTAGCATCCTCAAAGGAATTTCCGCCATCATTGGAAACAAACAGTGCTCCGTATTGGTATTCGGCATATATTTTATCCCCGTTCACCAAGACATCGAAGCCATCTCCTCCGAGAATGTTTTCCCAGTTATCATCGCCAACACTCCGCAGGGTACCATTGTCTTGAGCCCCACCGTAATAGGTCGGGAAATAAGTACCGGTAACATATGCCGTATAGAATTGCGTAACCGGGAGGTTTGTGAATTTTGACCAGTTTCCGCCTCCGTTGGAGGAGACAAAAAGCCCGCCGTCATTTCCCAAATAGATTTTATCATTTGCCGTATCAAAGAAAATTGCATGCTGGTCGGGATGCGTATCCCAGCCGGAAACAAATTCCCAAGAGTTGCCTGCATTCGTAGATTTATACAATTCGATACCTCCGGTAAAAAGGGTATTTTCATTTTCCGGTGATACCCAGATATGTCCGAACCACCAGCCATAGGAGGAATACATATTGTCCATAAAAGCAGTGTTGAGACTTGTCCATGAATTACCGCTATCGGTAGATTTGTAGATTCCTTGTAAGTATCCTATTCGGTCTGCATAGATCGCATAGAGCGTCGAAGGATTTTGAGGAGCGATAGCAATTCCGATACGCCCTTTGTCGTCGCCGTTGGAGGGCAATCCGTTTTGCAGTTCCGTCCAGTTTTGTCCGCCGTCCGTAGTTTTATAGATTCCGGACGTGGGACCGCCGTAGTTTCGCATATTCGGATAGCGTGTACGTTCCCACATAGCGGCATAGACTTCGTCCGGATTGTCCGGATTGATTGCCAAGTCAATAGCACCGGTTGAGTCGGAGATGTAAAGCACTTGTTGCCAATTTTGTCCGCCATCCGTAGTTTTATAAACACCCCTATCGCCGGAATGACCGTATAATTTTCCCATAGCGGCAACGTACAACGTATTTTCATCGTTGGGACTGACCATTATCTTTCCGGTAAAATAGCTGTTTTCCAGTCCTACCGGCGTCCACGAGTTGCCGGCATCGTCCGAACGGTATATGCCTGTTCCGAAATAGGTTTCCGAACCTCCCCCGGGATTGGCTTCTCCGGTGCCGGCATAGACGACATCCGGATTGGAAGGAGCGACGGCAAGGTCTCCTATTGCCATGCTTGCTTCATCGTCGAAGGTAGGTGTCCAAGATTGTCCTTCATCGTCCGAAACAAAAATTCCGCCGGAGGCGGTAGCAATGATAAGGCGGTCATTGGATTTCTCTATATCCGTAATCCTTCCTCCGATATTTTCGGGACCGACAGAAACAAAAGGAGAACTTTTTTCTTTGGTAAGTTGTTTGCGTGCCTCTTGCAAAGCGGAGGCTCTTTTCCCCAAAGGAATATCTCCATAAGGGAATGCCCGTTGGGCAAACATATAGGTCTCCGGTGAATCAATTGCGGGATGATTCCGGGAAACCGGAAAATTGAATTTTGCAACAATAAAACTTATGAGTATGAAACTCACGACAAAGGTAATGCTAATTAATTTTTTCATGACGAATGTTTTTATATTAATTTGGAAGATTCCATATACTTTCATCTCATAATTAACGGATTTGTCTATTTGCCGGAAAGGCTCATTCTTGTATTGCAGACAACATAAATTTGCAAAAGGTTGTCCGGAATAAAAATATTATAAGCCGATAGCAAGGAAGCAGTTTACATACTAATACATTTCAATCCGCTTGCGGGAAACAAACAGAAACTGAATCAAGATAATAAGGCTCATTGTCAACATGCTGCTGTACACGGTATTGAGAAGGACGGCGAAAAAATGATGAAACCCGAAAGCATCCAAAAAGAACAGTATTGAATGGTGCAAGACGACCAATATTCCGGCGTAGGTTACAAAAGCCGAAAATCCCATGGTGAAAACCGTCGGGACTTTTATTCCTTCCAGCTCGCCCCGTACCAGACTTTTTTGAGCCACCTGATTGCGGATGAATGCGATGAAGGTTGTGGGAATAGTGTGTAAACCGGGCGTATTGAGCAGCATATCAATGCTTAGTCCCAATGCAAAACCTATCCACAGCATATATATACGCGGCGTACTCAACGGTAAAGTAATCAGCAGATAGATATACAAAAACGGATTGAGAAAGCCGAAAAGGTTGAGATGACTCAACACGCCCGCTTGCAGCAAGACCAGAAAAATGAATAGGAAGGCGTATTTGATAATGTTATTCATGTGTAGCGGAATTTAGGAGACTGTCTTGTTGATTTTGATGATAATTATCTATCAGATATACATTTTGCAAGGCATCGAAATCGGCAAACAATTTCACCTTTGCATGATTAAAATTGGCGCCTTCGTCATGATAATATTCGCTTACCGTGCCTAAAAGCAGTCCCGGGGGAAAATAAAAAGAGTAACCGCTGGTAACGATAGTATCTCCGGGAAACAGCTCCAAGTGATTGGGAATATCTATCAATTTCGCATAGCGGTAATCCACACCGTCCCATATAAGACTGGCTTTGTAATTGTTTTTTTTAATCTTGGCACTGATTTTAGAGTTCACGTTAATGACCGGCAACAGCAAGGAATAAGCGGTAGAAACACGGGTGGTAATGCCAACAACAACGTCCTCACTGATAACGCCCATATCGGGGCGAATACCGTCTTTGCTGCCTTTGTTTATCATGAAATAATTATGGTTGTTGCTGATTTGTCCGGAGATAATTTTAGCCGGAATAATAACCACATTCGTATCGATCTCGAAAAAGCGTAAATTTTCTTCCAGGACCGGAAAATTGAGAATGGTAGAACGGAGTTTTGCATTTTCTTTTTGCAATTTGTCATTCTCTTGCTTCAAGTTGAGATATTCCTGCATATTTTCGATAGCGGAAAAATAACCGCCGGTAACGGCATTGGTGGAATTGACAATAGCAGCCCGTTGGTAGCGATTGTTGAGTAGCAAAATAAACCCCAACAATTCCAACAACAGGAAAAGCAGAAACAAATGATACTTATATATTAGATTTATTAAGCGCCGCATACACTTATTGTCAATTCTTTTGCAAAAGTAAGTATAATTATCGAAGCCGGAGGCAATTCATTGCATATTCCGGACGAATTTTCATGCAGTTTAAATCCGCATGGATTCATTTGAGAAGGTAGCGATGGTCTTCCAACAAATCTTCTATACGTTTTTGCAAGGGCTCTGCGGAAATATCCAACATATCTTGATCCGAGGGGAAAGGCAAAGGGCTTTGTTGCATCAACTCCCGCGTCCTGTCGCTTGCCGCTTTCAAATCACCGCTAAGGGTAGCATATTGATTTTCAAAGAAAAAGACGATATTAGCCGGCACTTTTTTGAGACGTTGTCCGGAGGGCAAAGCGTAAAAAGTGATTTCTACTTTGCTATGTCCTTCTCTGCGCCGGGTATATTCTTTGACCAGGGCTTCCAGGACTTTCGTTTTCGGCACTTTGATGTCATTGCCGAGCGAATCTTTTTTAACATTCCCGTTTTCATCCAGTTCATATTCCCAACCGTCATCCACTTCCTTGGTTTCCGTATATTCTTTTTCTTTGACCAAACCGGGAGACAAAACAATCTTTTCGATGGAAATACGTACCTCGTAGTCGTCGTTGTCCTGTTGGGGAATTTCATGCCAAGATTGCCATTTCCCGTTCAGCTGTTCGTAGTCGCGGGGAAGCAGACTTTCCAGAAACGCAGGAGAAAGATTGTAAAAAGAACGATTGTCAATGTCTATTAACACATTGGTAAGCCCC
>WFZU01000057.1 GCA_015489405.1 Bacteroidales bacterium | reverse complement strand
CTTTTTTAGGATTAACCTCTTTGTTAATCGCTTTGGCGGGAATAAATTGTCCCGTGGCAATCTGTTCGGCGATTGAGGGCACCTTTATTACCGGCTCGGAACTGATAATCAAAGTTGCTTTTTGTGTTTTGGATTTTTCTTGCGCAAAAATGTGAGCAAAAAGAAAGAGCAGAATGACACTGAAAAAAATATTGCGTTTCATATAAGTAAAATTATTAATAAATATTGTTTGTTATCCCAATCAAGACAATAAAAGTTCGCAAAGGTTGCCTGACAGATTGGAAACATTGGGATCCGGTCTCCGGAATATTCCGGAGGAACCTCAATAGACCGCTATATAGTGTTTGTCCATAAAGTTCGGAGTCTGAGCTAGAATGTTCAAGTATAAGACTTGTGAAGTGTTTAAAACCAATGAGTTGGCTATTGTTAATGCGATGCATTGAGCTTGCCGAAATACGATGTGTCGAGCCCGCCGGAATAACGTTTTGAGTATGAGCGTTACAATTTATTGGACATTATAGCCAGAGTCCGTTTGACCGGTTTTACGAATCTTTTTTGATTCGGAGCAACAAGTCCGGGAAGAAATAAAAAAAATCTATTTGATGAATGATAATTGTCTATTTTTGCAGCTATGAAGAGGTTGGTGTCGGCTATATTATTGTTGGTCTATTTGGGGTTTTCTTTTGTTCCCAATGTCCTCTTTTGCGATTGCATCTTATGGAAAATGAAGGTTTTGGATACAGAAAAGAAAAATTACCTTCTTTGAAATCACAAGATAATCCTTTGACCGGTGATTTTACCTATTTGTTGGCTATCAAAGAGCGCCTTTCTTCCTCTAAACAAGCTAAAAAGGACACGAATATCCCTCATAATTATTTCGATTTTTCGGGGATGCTATTTTATATCCCTGCTAATTTACAACTGTCTGTTGACGCTTCAGGAGTTCAACATTTTTATTGGTATCAAAGAAATTTCTCCAATCTCTACGGGGAGGTCAGTACGCCGCCTCCTAAGATGCCCGGTTAAACAACGGACAAGGATAATACATATCAATTATTTAACATTTACATAACTTTCAGTGAATTGTATTATCCTTCTCCTTTTTTAGATGTGTAATACAATGAGTAAATTATAGAAAAAGATATATTATGGCAAAAGCAAATCTCGGACGAAGAGACTTTTTGAAAAGTGCCGGTATTGCAACCCTCTCATTGGCAGCTATCGGTGCCGGGGTGGGTTATCTGAAAAAACTGCACGCTTCCGATAGCAAAAACCTCTTGCGTCCTCCCGGAGCGAGAGATGAAAAGGATTTTATCTATGCTTGTATCAAATGTGGTTTATGTGTGCAGATCTGTCCTGTCGGTGCGGTAAAATTGGCGGATATAGATCACAATCTTTCATACGGGACTCCGTTTATCGATGCCCGTGAACAGGCTTGTGATTTCTCCTGCGGAGCTCTCCAATGTACGGAAACCTGTCCTACGTCAGCTCTTAATTTCTACAAATTCAAGGATGTAGGAGAGGCAGCTATCATCGAATATGTCAAGGAGCACCCCAATGCTTATCAGGATCCGGAATTTAATCCGATTCAATATCAAGCGGATAAAATGCACAGGGAGGTGCGAATGGGGATAGCTAAGCTGAATCCCTCTTCTTGCCTTGCCGTGCAAGGAAAAGGTTTTCACGGAACCCCCCGTGAACAGGGGTTTAGGGGAGTTTATTTGTCTGTAAACCAGGGTGATAAAGAGGCTTGCCCGGTCAATGATCATCATTTTGACAGAGAGATATGCGACCTTTGCGTTACCGAGTGCCCGATAGGGGACACGGCTATTGTCATGAAAAAAACGGAGGAAAACGGAGCAATGCATTTCCGTCCGGAAGTCTTGGAAGGCTGTACCGGTTGCGGTGTTTGTGAAATGGTATGCCCGACCTCGCAAGCCAGTATCGTGATTGTTCCCAAAAATCAAATAACGGAAAAAGGAGGTGAATTATGATTAAAATAAAGAAATTGGAACCCTTGCCTCCCAAGAAAAAGGCTGACTTACCCAATGAGAAGCAAGGTCTGAGCTATAAAGAATGGCAACATCAACATCGCAAAAGACATTTTTGGCGAAACCTGCGCTGGTCGGTATTGCTTTTCATAAATATTTTCTTTGTCGTTTCCTTCGTCTTTGATATAGGTTTGTTGGAGGGCTCTTTGAGCGGTTCGCGCTTGATGGGTTTCTATCTGATGGACCCGTTCAACTCTTTTCAACAATTGGTGATTGGAGGGGAAACGGGATATTGGGTTTTCTTGACCATGAATTTCTGGATAGGATTTTCCACCATACTTATTTTCTATTGGTTGTTGGGTGGACGAACCTTTTGCTCGTGGATATGTCCTTATCATTTCCTTGCCGAATGGGGTGAAAAACTTCATGATTACCTTGTGAAAAAGAAAAAAATCAAAGAGCGGACACTCAATCGCTACCTTAAATATGTCTTTTTTGCCGGATTTCTGTTATTGGCATTCTTGACCCAACAATTGGTGTTTGAAGACCTCAATCCGGTAGGAATCCTATCAAGAACCTTTATCTACGGACCCAGTCTTTTGGTGTTGTGGGTCTTATTGCTTTTGGCGGTTGAGATATTCTTTGTCAAGCGTATTTGGTGCAGATATATTTGTCCTATCGGCGCTACCTATTCCTTGTTGGGAAATCTTTCGCCGGTGGCGGTAGGTTTCAATCTTGACAATTGCGGACACTGTCGCGACTGTCAGGCGGTTTGCGAAGTCCCTCATGTGCTATGGTTTGTACAGCGTGGAAAAGCTACTAAAAAAGTGCATTTCACCACTTCGGATTGTACTCACTGCGGACTTTGTGTGGATATATGTCCGGGAGATGCTTTGAAACTCACGCTCAAAGGCGTCAACAAACTGATGGAATAGAGCTCAGCCTTCCGGCATTTTCTTTCGATTTTGCTAAACAATGCCTATATTATTTTGTTTAGTTCCCGTAGTGCATCTACCGGTTTCACTTTTCCGGTGAGGCACAGGATATAATGTTTTTTAATAGAAACGAAAATACATGTCAAACAATAATACGCTTATTCATATTGACGGTCTTACCAAAACATTTAAGAAGGTTAAGGTGATTGATAATCTGAACCGTGATTTTCTAGCCCATGAGCGGATTGCTCTTATTGGGCGTAATGGTGCCGGAAAAACTACTTTAATTCGTTGTATATTAGGGTTGTATGAGTATCAGGGGGTCTTGGAAGTTTTGGGTATGAACCCACGAAAAGAACGGGAAAAGATTCTGCAAGAGGTAGGCTTCGTCCCGCAGATACCGCCGCCTATCAAGATGACCGTGAAAGAAATGTTGTATTTCTTTGGCAAACTCCTGAATAAAGATGAACGCAAATTTATTGGAATTGCCAATGACCTCGGACTCGATGTTGCGGCGAATTTGAACAAGCCCTTTCTCAAACTTTCCGGGGGGATGAAACAAAAACTCCTCGTCTCTTTCGCACTGGGGCGTCAGCCGCGTATTTTGTTGATGGATGAGCCTTCGGCGAACTTGGATCCCAAAGCACGGGATGTGCTTTTTCAATACCTCAGTGATTTTGATAAAAATGCGTTGATGATTATCAGCAGTCACCGTATTGATGAAATCGAAAATATTGTCAATCGTCAGATTGAGATGGACCTTGGGAAAATAGTGATTGATCAATGCTTATAAAGGATTTACGTTGAAATTGTGAACAAACAAAAAATTGAAATAATGAAAAAACTACTATATCTCGGAGTTTTCTTGCTTGCTTTTGCTTGCCACTCCGGTACGGACTTTTCTCCCCGCAAAATAAATTTTGACCGCGATGTCTGTTACATTTGCGGAATGGGGCTTACCGACCAGCGATACAATGCGCAAGCGATCAATGCCTACGGGGAGGTGCATTGGTATGATGACCTCGGCTGTCTGGTCGAAGATATGGATAGTCCGGAATGGAAAAAATGGTGTGGAGACAAAGTGCAACTTTGGATAGGCGATGCCGGAAGCGGTGAATGGATCGATGCCACCAAAGCTTGGTACCGCTATGGCGACCATACTCCCATGGGCTACGGATATGCTGCCTTGAAAAACAAAACCGCCGACTCCTTGATGTCTTTTTCGACTGCAGTCGAACGGATAAGAAAAGGAATCTCTATGCGGGAAGATTTCGTGAAAAAGAAAAAAATGTCCATTCATGGTGGACAAATGAAATGTGCCCCGGGTAAATGCGGCGGTGGAAAATGTGGAAATAAATAAGCTTTAAGGTATGTTTTCAAATAGTGTGTGGCAAATTATCAATTTGGATATCCGGCAAAATCTTCGCTCCAAATGGTTTTGGGTATATAGTCTGCTTTTCGGCGGTTTTGTGGCGGTGATGTTCGCTACCGGAATTACCGAATCGCAAATCATCGGTTTCGTAGGATTGAGCCGTATGATGGTAACTTTTATGCAAGTCAGTATGGCGATTTTGCCGATATATGTGTTGATCTCTACGGTCCGCTCGGTGGTCGGAGACAGGGAAAACAACGTAATGGAATATATGCTCTCTTTGCCCATTTCTTTCTCCGCCTATTTCTGGGGGAAGCTGATTGCCAAATTTGTGGTTATCTTTGTACCGGTTTTCATCGCACTGTTGGGCGCTGCGGTGTGGGGAACGATCACCAACATTGATGTCCCTTGGGATTTGTTTTTCCTGTATAGCGCTCTGTTGGCTTCTTTGGTGATAGTCTTTTTGGGCATAAGTATGTATATTTCCGTACGTGTCAAATCACAAGATATGGCGGTCAGCACCGCTTTCATTATTTGGCTTTTCCTGGTGGCTTTCATTGATTTGATTTTGATTGGCATTATGTTGAAGATGCGGGGCAATCCGGACATCATCATCGCTCTCGGGATGCTCAATCCGTTGCAGGTCTTCCGTACCGGTAGCCTGATAATGTTTGATCCGGAGTTGACCGTAATGGGGCCCGTTTCTTACTACATTTTGGATGTCGTAAATCGCAATTTATTTATAGCTTTTGCGATCTTTTACCCCATTTTCTTGGGAGGAATTTTTGCCCTGTGGGGCAATCGTCTTTTCAATCGAAGGGATATTGTTTAGGAAAATTCAGCTTGATGAGAAAAAATATGCACATAAAAAGAGGGTGGATTGCCATAGCGTTTTTTGCTTTGCTCCTAATGTCCGCCTGCCGGAATGAAGCGGAGAATCCTTTGTCGGATATTTTTCCGGAATTACCTGATACCAACCATGTCAAAGAGTTGGTAAACTTTTTGGAAGATCGTCAGTTGGATTCTATTATTGATCTTCCCAAGGGGGACTCCATTGAAAGACTGACAGCTATCTATCCGGTGCTGAAACCTCGCGATGATGTCCGCCGGAAGGTGTTGGACGGTAGCTATTTGCCGGAACTTAATGTGCAAAATGCGGATTTTAGGGGAACCGTTTTCCGCTCTGCGAAATGTTTTGACGGCAACTTCTCTCACTGTGATTTCAGGGCGGCGGATATTCGTTGGACGCACTTTGACCGTTCGGATTTGAGTTATTCGGATTTTAGCCAATGCCGTTTGTTTCACGTGCATGTAAACTACTCCAACTTATCCTATTGTGATTTTCAAGGTGCCAATATGTTTGGCATGGAAGGACATGATGCCAAATTGTTGAAATGCAATTTTTCAGGTGCACTGATGAAAGATTCCGAATTTGTGGATTCCGATTTTACCGGCTCTACGATGGTCAAAGTAAAACTTTTCAGGGCTGTACTCAAAGGTTCTACGCTGGATAGTTGTGATTTGGCCTATTCCGATTTTACGGGAGGCAGACTGGAAAACGCCAGTTTCCGGCACAGCCGTCTGTGGGGAGCCAATATGCAGGGAACGCATTTGCAAGGTGCGGACTTTAGCGGGGCTGATCTCCGGGGTGTATATTTCTTCGGTGCTACCTTTGAAAATACCAACTTGAATGGAGCTATTCATATTCCCGGTGTGATTGCTGCCATGATGGATGAAAAAGGGATGGTAACCGGAACTTGGCAGGATGCCGGAAAAAAGAAATAAAACCTTATGTTTGACTATTCCTACATTATGAAAACTCTTTTTTCCACCTCAATAACAATAATTTTTGTACTTCTCACGGTACAAAATAATGTGCTTTTCAGCCAAGAGAAGCATTATTATTCCTTAGACACGGCGCAAAGCAGATTGTTTTGGAAGTGCGATAAGCACAATGGGTATATCAAATACAAATCCGGACACATTGAAATGCTAAAAGATACGTTGTATTCCGGTGAGATTGTGGCGGACATGAATAGCATCAAAGACTTGGATATTGATTACGATTTGATGCAACAAACCTTGGAAAATATTTTGAAATCCTCCGAATTTTTTGAGACTAAAAAATATCCGGAAGCTTTTTTTGTTACGGACAGGATTGACCGGACCGCTCCGGGAAAATATCATATCAGCGGAGATATGACCGTGCGGGGAGGCGATGTATGTGCTTCTTTTGATGCCGTTTTGAAAGATGAAGAATCCGGAATCATTCATATACGGTCTGAAAAATTCAGGGTGGACAGGACTAAATTCGGGATACTTATTTATTCTAAACGTTTCCCCAGCGAGGAGAAAAATCCACAAAAATTTGAAGTCCCTGACGATATGATTCTATCTGTGGATTTGTATTTCAATAAATCCGGAAAGGGCTTGCCTTAGCGAGGATAGTAAAAGAAAAAGTCTTATTTGTGTTTTTTACGGTACAATCTTTTCCAGGCTTCCTTTTTCCAATACTTACCCCATTGAATGTTTGTCCACATCCGCTCGTGTAGATAGTACAGGAAAATTTTGACCACGACATCAAAAATGCCTATTTGCGTGGCAAAAAGAAGCGCTTCGTTCAGCGTATTATCCTTTTTGTTCCAGCTAATCAAAAAGGCAATGGCAAAAGTTGCCAAAGAAGCAATCACTCTCCAACTCAGGGCTTTGGCAAGACTCCGGCCGGGGGTCTCTTTCACCAATTCGTCTTCCTCTATAAAATGATGTTCTTCTAATTCCTCCATACTACTAATTCTTGTGGCAAAGGTAATATAATTTTGTCTGCCGGAACAAAAAAAATGAAGGGCGAGCAAAATAGGGGAGTGTTTGATGTGAAATAAAAACATATAGTGCCCGTCCACAAAGGAGAGAGCCGGGGGGATAGAATATTCAAGAACAATCTTGTCTGCCGTACGCACTGGCAGGGCTTGCGAAATACTCAAAACCAGGGAGTTGACTTTTGTCAATGCGATGTGTTGAGCCCGCCGAAATAAAGTTTTGAGTATGCCCGTAACGAGTTACCGGACATTAAAGACAGACTAATTGAAACTCCTCATCATTAGCTGCAAGAATTCCTCAAAGATATTTGCATTGCTTGCCACGATTTCTTTTCCGAAAATATAGTTTTCTCCTCCCTTGAAGTCACTGTTTTTGCCACCGGCTTGCTGCACGATAAGGGTTCCCGCTGCCACATCCCAAGGGCTCAATCCGTATTCGTAAAAGCCGTCGTAGCGTCCGCAAGCCACATAAGCTAAATCCAGTGCGGCACTCCCCAATCTCCGTACACCGTGCGAATGGCGCATCAGGTAATGGAATGTCTTCATATAATTTTCCATTTGACTATAGTCGTGATAAGGGAAGCCCGTAGCGATCAAACTGTCTTTCAACTTCTTTTTCCCGGAGACCGATATTTTCTCCCCGTTGAGAAAGGCTCCCCCTCCTTTCCATGCATAGAAAGTCTCGTTTAGATTGGGCTCGTGGATTACACCGACGACAATTTCCTTTTTATATTGCAGGGCAATGCTGATGCAATATGCCGGCACGCCGTGAATATAATTGGTCGTCCCGTCCAATGGGTCGATAATCCAATTGTATTCATTGGACAATTTTCCGTAATCTTTTTCCTCGGCGATAAATCCCGATGACGGCAGGATGTCTCCCAAGGCTTTCACCAAGCGGGCTTCGGTTTGCTTGTCGATATAGGTTACAAAATTATTGAGGCTCTTGACTTCGATGTCTTCCTCTTTCAAACGCTCTATTTCCTCATGCAAGAAATACCCCATTTCCCGGCTGAGATCCACCACCTGTTTGCAGATACTTGCTAATTGAAATTGCATATTTTATCATTTTCCCGGAGCAAAGATAAACTATTTTGGGGATAGCCGGCATATTTTTTTTAATACTTTTGCAGTATGAAAGAAAGAATCAATACCGCCTTTTTGGCGGCGGATATTTTGAAAGCTTTGGGAGTGGAGGATGTGGTGCTTTGCCCCGGTTCCCGGAATGCTCCATTGATACAGGCTTTCGGACAATACAAAGAACTTCGCAAACATAGCATCGTCGATGAGCGTAGCGCCGGTTTTTTTGCTCTCGGGCTCGGTTTGCAAACCAAAAAACCGGCGGTACTGGTTTCTACTTCCGGCACTGCCGTATTGAATTTTGCGCCGGCTATTGCCGAAGCCTATTATCAAAAAGTCCCTTTATTGATACTTACCGCCGACCGTCCCGACTATTTGATAGACCAGGGAGACGGACAAAGTATGCACCAGCAGAATGTTTATCGCAATTATATCCTACAAAGTTTTCAATTGAGTCATCGCTTGTCCGGCAAAAAAGATTTGGCTTTTGCACAACGAATAATTAATCAAGCTTTTATGATTTCGGTGCAATCCTCCGGTCCGGTTCATATCAATATGCCTTTCGAAGAGCCCTTGTATGGTGCAAGTCGCTTCCCGGAGAGCGAAAACAGACGTTTGATTCATCGCTTGCCTGTGCGTATCCGTCCGGATGAGGAAGCTATTGCCCCCTTGAAAGAGAGATGGAGGAAGGCAGGACGCAAAATGATTATTCTGGGACAAGGTGAATACAGTGATACCTTATTGATGAAATTGGAAAAATTTGCCGGAGAAGATTGTATTATCCTCAGCGAAACACTTTCAAATATTCAAACGGAAAACAGTATTTCGGGAATTGATAAGGTGCTCGCTGTGATGAAAGTGGAAGAGAAAGAAGAACTGTTTCCGGAGATTCTGTTGACAGCCGGAGGAGCCATAGTGTCTAAGAAAATTAAATCTTTTTTGCGGGAAGCCCCGGATTATGAGCATTGGCACGTGGATAAGGATGCAGCATTTATGGATACTTTTTTTCACCTTAGTATGCTTATTCCTTTGGATTTGGAAGTCTTGCTTGATAGTTTTGGACACGAGGAGAAGCTGAAAGATTCCCCTTACCGTAAAAAATGGTTGAGTCTGAAACCTAAGGCAGAAGAGATACACGGCGATTTTGTCCGTTCTTTGGGTTGGTCGGATTTTTATATCTTTGAACATTTGTTTCGCATTATCCCCGGGGACACTCTCCTGCATCTGGGGAACAGTACGATAGTACGCTATGCTCAATTGTTTGAATCTGCCCGCCGTTTCCGTTCGTTCTCCAATCGCGGGACCAGTGGTATTGACGGCTCGCTCTCCACGGCAGTGGGCTTTTCAACACTTTCGAAGGCAAAAAATCTGATGATTACCGGAGACCTCAGTTTCTTTTACGATTCCAATGCCTTGATGAGTAGAAATTTACCTTCAAATCTAAAAATTATTCTTATCAACAACCAAGGAGGAAATATCTTCCGTTTTATTCCGGGTCCGGATACCACCGGTTTTTTGGAAGAATTTTTTGAGGCAAAACATTCTTTCCGGGCGGATAAGATTTGTCAAGTATTCGGACTATCCTATTTTTCCGCATCTGATAAACAGGAATTTCAAGCCGCTTTAGACGCTTTGTTACATCATCCGGATACGGCACTTTTAGAGCTTTTTACGCAGGGAGAGCTAAGCGCCCGTGTGCTTTCTTCCTATTTTGAACGACTTGCGGGTTCTACTGAATAGTCCGTGTCTATAAAGTCAAGAGTTCGAGCTAATGGCAAGACAAGTGTTTTATGACGTATAAGCCGGAGATATTTTTGTGGAGAACAAGCCTGTCTGCCGTACTCACAAACAGGGCTTGCGAAATACTCAAAACCAAGGAGCTGGCTTTTGTCAATGCGATGTGTTGAACTTGTAGAAATGTGATGTGTTGAGCCCGCCGAAATAATGTTTTGAGTATGAGCGTAACGCTTTATTGGATAGTATGGATAAGCTTTATGTGAGTTTTGTAAATTATTCAATATGAGTTAGTTGTTGCGATTTTTTCCGGTTAAGATTCCGGATAATATTGAAAAAGAAAATCATTATAAGGATACCTCCGTATATGTATTTCTTTCACTTGTTGGTAAATCATCTCCCGTAATGCATCTATATTGGTGCGTTCTTTGGCACTGATGAATATGACGGGGTCTTTCATCTTCGCCATCCAGCTTTGTTGCAACTCCGGCAGACTGATATTCTCTTTTTGGACCGGGGTAAGGTCATCTTCATCTTTCTTGATGTAGGTGAAAGCATCAATCTTATTGAATACAAACAGAGTCGGTTTTCCGGCTGCGCCGATCTCCGAAAGTGTCTTTTCGACCACTTGCAATTGTGCTTCGAAATCGGAATGAGAAATGTCGATTACGATAACCAGCAGGTCGGCTTCCCGCACTTCGTCTAAGGTAGATTTGAAGGACTCTACCAGACTATGAGGCAACTTCCGGATAAAACCGACGGTGTCGGAAAGCAAAAAGGGAAGGTTTTTGATTACGACTTTCCGCACCGTAGTGTCCAAGGTGGCAAAGAGTTTGTTCTCCGCAAAAATATCCGATTTGCTAAGGAGATTCATCAGGGTCGATTTACCCACATTAGTGTAGCCTACCAAGGCAACACGTACCAGTTTCCCACGGTTTTTCCGCTGGGTGGCTTTCTGAATATCAATTTTTTGTAAACGTTTTTTTAGGAGTGAAATCCGGTCGCGGATAATACGCCGGTCGGTCTCTATCTCCGTCTCTCCGGGACCCCGCATCCCGATTCCTCCCTGTTGTCTTTCCAAGTGCGTCCACATTCGCGTAAGGCGGGGCAGCAAATATTCATATTGGGCTAACTCTACCTGTACTTTTGCGTGTGCTGTTTGTGCCCGCTTCGCAAAAATATCCAAAATAAGATTGTTGCGGTCAAGAATGCGTTTCTTCTTTATAACCTTCTCAATATTACGCAATTGAGAAGGGCTGAGCTCATCGTCAAAAATGATCAGGTCAATGTCGTGGTCTTCGACAAATGCGGCAATCTCTTGCAATTTCCCCGAACCTACGTATGTAACCGGATGCGGACTTTTCAGGCTTTGCGTAAAACGGGCTACACTTATCGCTCCCGCCGTTTCCGCCAAAAAAGCAAGCTCGTCCAGATATTCGTTCAATCGCTCTGCGTTTTGTTGAGGGCTAATGATGCCCACTAAGATAGCTCTTTCCAATCGTATTTTTTTTCTGCAAAGATATACTCTTTTTTAAAATGTTTCCTTTCCGTGAACGCTCATTTCCGCATTTATTCCGGGCGATAGGATGACTCACGAAGAATTTTTTGTGCATCTTTTTCCCGGATAAATCGGCGCAAGGGCATTTCCGGATGCCGGTCAAAATATGTTCGCACAATTTTCCATCCCAGCCATTGTCCCAGGCGGGGAGGGGATTCTTGTCCGAAATAGGAGGTAAACGGAGCATCTACGAAGAATTTTTGTAGTATCTTGCTATCTGAGGAATAAAGAATTTCATTTTCGATAATAAACGCCCACAAGTCTTTTTCGTGCGCTTCCGCCCATTGCCATTGTTTTTCCGAATACGCTATCTTGACCGTGTCGGGTGTGCCGGGAAGCAGCGCATCCAGGAGAATTAGATTCTTGCCTTCCTGAATGGCACGACTCAGAAAATCCTTCCCCCCGGGAATCCGGTAACGGTTCAGCTCTATGCAGAAGTCCCTGAGGATATAGGGCTTATCCAAAAAGCGAATTTTGTATTCCGGGAAACCGTATTTCCGGTATGCCTTGTAATCCTTCCCCAAATACATATCCAAAGCGATAATCATTACACTGTCAAAATTGGCTGTTTGCCGGTCCGGATCAAAACCCGAAATATAGGTGTAAACTTGCGGATATTGAAAACCGGGAAAGAGATATTTATTTCGTTGATAGACTGTGGCGATGCCTTCTTTCAAAAAGTTCAGATTATGATATTTCCCTTGGCATTCAAGGAAAGCGTCCCGGATATAGTCCGTATTGATAAAATTTGTCAGACGAATGATGTTCAGCGTATCGTCAATATCCCCTTGCAAGAAAAAAGGAAAATCTTTTTGGAGTTTCCGGATTGCTTCCGGCAAATCTTCAGGAGGAATACTAAGCAGGGCTTTGCCGTAGGTCTTGATTTCTACTCCGGGCTTGGGAATCTTGCTCAGGTCCATCGGAAACCGCTCTTTTTCCCCTTGACAGGAATATAGAAGTATGAAAATCAATCCGGAGATAACAGCTGAGAGGAATAAATGCTTTTTATTCATTTTGAAACTTATAAAATGGAGAAAAGTTTGATACCCAGACTCATAATAAACACACTGTTTTGATACGAATTTACTTCGTAAGCAGATTTAAAATGCGTGTTGTAAAAATTGTCAATACCGAACTCATAGCGTACATCAAGCGTAAAGAATGAAATATCCACTCCGGCTCCAACCTTGAAATTATAGTATTCATTATCAATTTGTTGCAGTAGCTCTTCTTGTGTGGGAGGCTTGACTTCCTGACTGCTGATATAGATGTCTTTGTGAATAATGGAATTATAACTCGGTCCTGCCTGTAGGCGAAGATTAAAATGCTCGGAGTGTATGAGGCTATAGCCTAATAACAAAGGTACTTCCAGGGTGCGGAGATGAATGTTTTGGATAGCCGTTAATTGTTTGCCGTCCTCTCCTGCAAGTTGTATTTCCAATTTCCCGCCCTTTGCCGCTATCAGTACCTCGGGTTGAATATGCCACTTCTTGCCCAAGCGTACAAAAACGCCCAACTGGTGTCCTTGCATCGTTTTGCTCACAATGGTGGGAATATTCGTTTCAATTGTTGAGGTAGTGTATGCACCGCGGATGCCGACATTCAACAAGGACTGACTTTTTGCCATTCCGCCTGTAAATAAAACAAAAAGAGCTATGAGAATCTTTACCTTTATCATCTTTTGCCTAATCTTTTTATATTGGAACGCATTTTTCCGGCTTTTATTACTAACGCCCGATACTGGTGCAAAAGTAATGTTTAATTGTAAATACAGGATTTTTTTTCTCCGGAAATATAATTCCCGGATTGCAAATATACTTTGAGTGCCTAGATAGTGTCTGTCTATAAAGTCAAGAGTCTGAGCTATAATGTTCAAGAACAAGGATTGCGAAATACTCAAAATCAAGGAGTTGACTTTTGTCAATGCGATGCACTGAGCTTGTCGAAATGAAGTTTTGAGTATGAGCGTAACGCAGAAGCCGGAAATTATGGACAAGCTCTAAATAAACTGCAAAAAATCAAAAGATGAGTAAATATTTATTATACCTTTGTGGCTCAAAAAAATATACAACAATATGGAATATTTGGATAAATTATCGAATGTGTCCGTCTTGGGTGCTGCGGGCAAAATGGGCAGTGGAATCTTGCTGTTGACTGCCTTGGAAATGACCGATCAAAGTTTGCGTAATCCCGGAAAAAGTTTCCGGTTGAATGCTATTGATGTCTCTCAGGAAGCGCTGGATGGCTTGCTTAAATATGTAGAAAAACAAGCCCGGAAAAAAGTGGAAAAGAAACCGGAACATTACCGGAGCTATTTCCCGGGGGTTAAAGATGAAGAACTTCCGCAACGCTATGTGGAGGCGATTAATAAAATTCTTTTCCCGAGCTTGCAATTGAGTGTAGCCTATGATTCCTATTTGATTTTTGAAGCGGTGATTGAGAATCAAGACCTCAAAAAGAAACTTTTGGGAGATATAGACAAAAATAACCCGAATAAACCTTGGTTTTTTACGAACACCTCTTCTATTCCGATTCATTTATTGAATGATGCGCTGCAACTCAATGGACGTATTTTAGGATTCCATTTCTACAATCCTCCTGCCGTTCAAAAGTTGGTGGAATTGATTACCAACGAACACAACTCCGCAGAAATGATTGCTTTCGCAAAAGAATATGCTAAAAACCTGCGAAAAATTATTGTGCCTTCCAATGACTTTGCCGGATTTATCGGTAATGGGCATTTTATGCGCGATGCTTTATATGGCATTAAAGAGGCACAAAAATTAGCCTCTTCCATGCCTCTTTACGAAGCGGTTTATGCCATCAACAAGGTGTCCCAAGATTTTATGATTAGACCGATGGGGATGTTTCAATTGATTGATTATGTGGGTATTGATGTGGTTAAATTTATCATGGAAGTGATGAATCCTTACCTCGAAAATGAAGACCTTCACAGTGATCTCCTTGACGAAATGATGGAAACCGGTGTCAAAGGCGGACAAAATTCCGATGGTAGTCAGAAAGATGGATTCTTGCAATATGAGAAAGGTCGCATTACCGGAGTATATGATTTGAACTCAAAATCATACGTGCCGCTTGCTTCTTTCAAAGAGAAGGTGGATGCTTTCTTGGGCGAAAAACCCGCCGCATGGAAGCCTTGGAAAGAGGTCAATTTCAGCCCGGACAAAAAGACTTTATTAGATAATTATTTTGCCGCTTTGCGGAAAGCGGATAATACCGGTGCCCGTCTGGCAAAAGCCTACATTAAAAATTCTTGTGAAATTGGTAAATTGTTGGTAGATACAGGCGTAGCCAATTCGGCAGAAGATGTCAATACGGTTATGTTGACCGGATTTTTCCATGCCTACGGTCCTATTAACGATTATTTGAAGGACTAGGAAATGCTTTTTTGCGTGTAGAAATATGATGGAAATAAAAACTTTTTTACGTCCGCTTACGGGAGAGGCTCTTGCTTGTTTTGATGAGCCTGTCCCGGGGTCTTGGGCAACGTACATTGAGGTGTATGCGGAGGAAGATAATTTCCCGGATCTGACGGAGAAGAAGATTGCTATTATCGGACTGCCGGAAGACCGGGGTGCCCTGCGTTCCCAAAGGGCGGAAATCTCTCCGGACAGGATTCGTTCATATTTTTATACGCTCTTCCCTTCGTCCCAATACGACAAAGTAGTGGATTTGGGAAATCTGATTCCCGGTAATGAGTTGAAAGATACTTATTTTGCCCTGCGGCAAATTATTAAATATCTTTTTGAACTTGATATCATTCCCTTGCTTATCGGAGGAAGTCAGGACCTGACTTTCGCTATTTACCAAGCTTTCGCTGAAATGAAACGATTGGTCAATCTCACTACGATGGATGCACGTATTGATATGGGAGGGGCGGACGACGAACTTCATGAGGCTTCTTATCTAAGCAAGATTGTTACCCAAAAACCGAACTACTTGTTTAATTTTTCAAATCTGGGCTATCAAAGCTATCTTAACGATGCGATGCTCATAAAACTGATGAATGATTTCTATTTTGATGTTCATCGTTTGGGCTATGTCAAGTCTAATCTTATGGATATGGAAGCTTTGCTCCGGAATACGGATATTCTGAGTTTCGATATTTCGGCGATTCGGCAAGGGGATGCTCCGGGACAAAATTTCCCCTCGCCTAACGGACTGTATGCCGAAGAGGCTTGCCAGTTGATGTATTTTGCCGGATTGAGTGAAAAAGTTGTCGTCGCCGGATTGTTTAATTACGCTGCTGCCGGTGATCAGACCGGACAAACAGCCCACCTCCTGGCGCAATTGATGTGGCATTTCATTACCGGATATGTGGACCGGTTTTTTGAGTCTCCTTGGGTGGATGATACGCACTTTATGCTGTATAACGTGCAATTTGAAAACGATCAAATCGTTTTTTACCGGAGCAAAAAGTCCGGACGTTGGTGGATGGAAGTGCCGGTTCCGGAAGCTATTCAAAAACGTTACGGCGAAAAGTTCCTGGTGCCTTGTTCTTCGCAGGATTACCGGACAGCCGGACAAGGGGAATTTCCCGATCTGTATATCAAAACATTACAGAAAATGCACTAAGACTAGCTTGCATTTACGAGTATCTCCAAGAAAATGAAAGATTTTCTTGACAGATATTATTTCAGACGTTCGCAATCTTTTAACCCGCCACTTTCTATCAGACTGTTGATGTCCGCAGGGATGTCTTTTATCCCTTTGCGCTTGCACCGGTACATTTCAACCAAGGGATCCTTGTCGATAATCATATCGTAGAGCTGATTTTTGGAAAACATGCGCATGCTCTTGCTGTACGTATCATACGTAATGCCCAGAAATGCTACATTTTGATTGATGCCGCGGTTGTCTAACAGATAGCCGTCTTGAAGTTCGGTCGGGAGCGCTAACTTCCCTTTATAGAACACATCCTTCGTTCCGGGATAGGAAACGATAGTCTTTTTGTCCTTGGACAAGATAACCGGAACTTTATCATTATAGTCCTTTCTCGTTTTATAGATGATGAGCGGCGGAGTAGCCATCCCCATATTACTTTCTGTTTTCATTTTCTCTTCTTTGTTTTTACTTGTAGCCATCGGACATTTACAAGAGTATAATACAGCCATTATTAATAATAAAACCAAACCGGTTGACGTCTTTCTTTTCATCCTGAAAATTTTTAACATTTATTAGGGCGTAAAATTAAGAGAAATATTGTTCCGGTGAATATTTTTTATACTTTTGCGCATGTTCTCGCAGTTGTGAGAATTTTGGCAAAGTTTTTGTAATACCGTATGTGTAACATTTAAAATTTTATAGAAATGAAAAAGTTTGTATTGTTTATTGCTATGGCAATGTTTTTAATCGGAGGAAGTGCTTTTGCACAAGTGAGTAAAACCCAAAAAGATGCTATTATCAAGCCCAAACCGGCTGTTCACTCGAGTAAGACATCCATTGGTCTCCCGGATAAAAGACATGAAAAAGTGCGAAAAGAGGATGCCCGCCGTAAAGCATCACAAGTAAATATCAATGCCAATAATCCGAATGCTCCGGTCATTACTTTTGAAACGTTGGAGCATGATTTCGGTACGATGAAGCAAGGCGGAAACGGAACCTTTGATTTCGTTTTCAAAAATGACGGAAAAGAACCTTTGATTCTCAGTAATGTCCGTTCTACTTGCGGGTGTACTATTCCTACCTGGCCCAAACATCCTATCATGCCGGGAGAATCCGAAAAAATCAGAGTAAAATATGATACTAAAAGGATCGGTCCTTTCCATAAGGCAGTTCATATTTACTCAAATGCAAAAAAATCTACGGTTACGCTCAAAATCAAAGGCGTCATCGAAAGAGACCCCAACGCTCCTGTGAATAACAGAAAGAAACCTATTCACAAACCGGCTCCCAAGAAGAATGTGAAAAAGCAAATGTCATCCAAGAGGAAATAGTTTTTAACTTGACACGCTCTTTTTGAGACATGCGTTACTATACGGAGGAGGCTCATAGTATCAATATGAGCCTCCTCTTTTTCTGCACATATTGGGATTATAAAGTTCCTAAGTTCTGTTTTTTTTGGAATTTCTTATTTCTATCAGGTGAAGTTCCAAATCTTCCAGGAAATACTCTATTTTAGGAATATTTGTGATGGGAAAATAAATGGCTGCCTCTACGCCTTGTATTTTTTTTATTTGATTCCGGAGATACTCCGGATTGTCAACGCCTTCCAGAATAAAAAAATAATCAACACCCCGGAGTTTGTCCAATAGTAGTGAGTCTTGATTCTTGTTTTTTAGCAGGTAGTATTTCCGCTTCCTGTCATCTTCCCACAGATAGAAGTGAAAATACTCCAAGCGTTTTCGCTTCTCTTTGTAGATGCCGATATCTTCCAAGCGCCGGAGTTTTAAATGCAATTGATTGTTAAGGTTAAGGACTAACCAATAATCCGGTTTTTGACATACAATCCCGATTATTTCTTTCCCCGTAGAATTGCTGTAGTCAAGCTTTATCTTCTTCATTGCCGGGAAGTTTGCTGATAGCTATTCGGGATGCAATCTGTTCTGCTTTTTTGATAGAGGTGGCACTGGCTTGAGCTATTCGTTTTTCTTCCAGATAGATACCGATATGGTACATCTTGGTTTTTTGCTGCATGCTCTCTTTTTCAACTTTAAATTCTATCTCCTTTTTGTTCTTTTGAGACCATATAATCAACTTGCTTTTATGATTTACCTCGGTGAGTTCCAATGCTTCGACATTAAAATGATTTCTGATAATCTGTTGAACAACCAAATCCCGGGTAAAATCATAGCCTTTGTCAAGGTACAAGGCGCCGATAAAAGCTTCGAAAGCATCTCCGTATATGGATTTACTTAAATTCTTGTGGGGGCGGTCAGTCTCCAATAATTCTTTAAATCCCAATTTTTGAGCCAGTTTGTTAAGTTGTTCGCGACTGACTATCTTTGAACGCATCTCGGTGAGGAAACCTTCGCTTTCGTATGGATATTTTTTAAACAAAAAAGCAGCTACGATAGAGCCTAAAACAGCATCTCCCAAAAATTCCAAACGCTCGTTGCTGATCCGGTGTCCGTATTCATTGGTCTTTGCCGCTGATTTATGCCGGAAAGCAAGATGATAGAGATTTATGTTGTTTGGATAAAAGTTAAACAAAAATTTCAGCTTCTCTTCCATCTCCTGATGTGGAGCAAAATAGCGTTTTATTTTAGCTAAACTAATCAACATTACTACTTTTATGAATGTCCTTGTCCGGGACCCCTGCCGGTAACAAAATTAAAAAATAAAAATAACCCCTCCGACTCAATCCGAGTCAAAAGGGAAAACTGTCGAAAATCATATCCGGTATAATACAAGCAGTATTTTAGTGCTCATACTTTTTCAACAGAATAGAGGCATTATGTCCTCCAAATCCGAAGGTATTACTAATTGCGTATTTTATATCTTTTTCAATTCCTTGATTGAAAATAAAATTAACATTTTGGGCAATTTTCGGATCGTCTGTAAAATGATTTATCGTTGGAGGGACAAAGCTGTTTTTTATGGACAATGCACATGCAATTGCCTCGATGGCTCCGGCAGCTCCCAAAAGGTGTCCGGTCATGGATTTGGTCGAGTTTACGGCTAATTTAGCGGCATGCTCTCCAAACAATTTACTGATAGCCATCGGCTCGGCAATGTCGCCGACCGGTGTTGAGGTTCCGTGCGTATTGATATGATCCACTTCCTCTTTTTCAATTCCCGCATCTTCAATGGCAAATTCCATTGCTTTCATTGCTCCGTATCCCTCCGGATGGGGAGCGGTCATATGATAGGCGTCACCGGTCAAACCGGCACCGACAATTTCTGCATATATCTTCGCACCCCGTGCTACGGCATGCTCATATTCTTCCAACATCAAGGCGGCAGCACCTTCTCCCAAGACAAAACCATCCCGGTCCAAATCAAACGGGCGGGAAGCGGTTTTCGGGTCATCATTTCGTGTGGAGATGGCGTGCATAGCATTGAAACCACCGATTCCCAAGTGCGTAACGGCAGCTTCCGAACCTCCGGTAATCATCACATTAGCTTTGCCTAAACGAATGTAATTAAACGAATCGGCGATTGCATTTGCCGAGGAAGCACAGGCTGAAACCGTAGCAAAATTCGGACCCCGGAAACCATATTTAATGGAAATGTGACCGGCAGCAATATCCGGAATCATTTTAGGGATAAAAAACGGACTAAAACGGGGAATACCCTTTGATTTTTCAAAGCCGACCGCCTCTTTTTCAAATGTGTCCAATCCACCGATTCCCGATGCCCATATCACGCCTGCACGGTCCAAATCAATCTTGGAGGTGTCAATGCCCGAATCCTGCATCATCTCCGCTACAGCGGCAAGTCCGTAATGAACATAGCGGTCCATTTTGCGCATCTCTTTACGGTCCATCCAGTCTTTCGGGTCAAAACCCTTTACTTCACAGGCAAACTTTGTTTTAAAGTTGGTCGTGTCAAAATGCGTAATAAAGTCAGCGCCGCTAACTCCATTGGAAAGCCCTTCCCAAAAATCGGAAACGGTATTCCCCAATGGAGTTATTGCGCCTAATCCGGTTATTACAACCCGTTTAAGTTTCATCTTGTGATGAATTTAATTACTAATGAGATTTAATGTAGTCAATAGCGTCGCCTACAGTAGCAATTTTCTCCGCTTCATCATCCGGAATTGACATGTCAAATTCTTTTTCAAATTCCATAATCAATTCAACGGTATCCAAAGAATCGGCTCCTAAATCATTCGTAAAACTAGCTTCAGGTACTACTTCTGATTCATCAACGCCTAATTTGTCAACGATAATCTCTTTTACTTTAGCTTCAATGTCTGCCATAATCTAAATGTTTTTTAATAATACGCTGCAAAGAAAATAATTTATTTAAAACCAAAAATAAAAAAATAAAAAAAATATTATTTTGTCCCTTATTTTAGCCTTGGCAGGAAATATTTGTAAGAATGGAGGATTGCTGCTGTGATATCTAACTTGTTGAAAATGAGATATAATCTATTGTGGTCTATTTTAGGCATCCGCCTCTGAAAAGCATTCTCCCCGAATGTGTTTCCTGTATCATAAACGGCATTACATATTGAGAAAAGAGTCGCATATTATTTACTTGTAATAATAATTATGTCTTGCATTTAAGTATTTTGTGTTACTTTGCAGCGAAAATTTTAGCGATGAAAATAGTTTCATATAATGTAAACGGTATTCGCGCAGCGGTCAAAAAAGGTTTCTTGGATTGGCTGGCTGAGGAACAGGCGGATATAATTTGCCTGCAAGAGACCAAGGCGCAGGACGAACAGATACCTGTCGCCGGCTTAGCGCGTTTGGGCTATCATACCTATTCTTTCTCCGCTCAAAAAAAAGGCTATAGCGGAGTTGCAATCTTGACCAAAAAAGTACCTCTCGATGTTGTCAAGGGGATGGGAATAGAGAAATATGATGCCGAGGGGCGTTTTATCCGGGCGGATTATGAAGATTTTTCCGTTATCAGTGTGTATCATCCTTCCGGATCCAGTGGTGAAGTGAGGCAGGCATTTAAAATGCAATGGTTGGATGATTTTCAATCCTATTTACTTCAATTGCGAAAAGAAAAATCACGTCTTATCATTGCCGGCGATTTTAATATTTGCCATCAGGCAATAGATATCCATGATCCGGTACGCAATGCTAAAAACTCCGGTTTCTTGCCCGAAGAAAGGGAGTGGATGACCGGATTTCTACAACATCATTTTGTAGATAGTTTCCGTTACCTTCATCCGGATGCCAAGGATCAATACTCCTGGTGGAGTTATCGTGCCAATGCCCGTAACAATAACAAAGGATGGCGTATTGATTACATTATGCTCACGGAAAATCTGAAAAATGAAATCAGGGGAGCGGGTATATTACCGCAGGTTAAACACTCTGACCACTGTCCGGTTTTTCTCCGGATTTTTGAATGACAACTTAATTAAGAGTTAAAATATTTTACTATGAATTTTAATACAAAAAAGGATTCGAGACAGTATTACACCAAGATTACCACGCATGTTCTCCAAGAAATGAAATTGAAAGAGGAGAAGATTGCGATGCTTACCGCCTACGATTATTCGATGGCGCAAATCTTGGATCAGGCAGGTATTGATATTATTTTGGTCGGCGATTCTGCCTCTAATGTGATGGCGGGTTTCACGACGACTCTCCCAATCACTTTGGACAACATGATTTATCATGCCGCTTCTGTCATGCGTGCAGTCAAACGGGCTTTGGTGGTCGTCGATTTGCCCTTTGGCACCTATCAAGGAAATTCCCGGAAAGCTTTGGATTCGGCAATCCGTATTATGAAAGAAGCCGGTGCCAATGCTATCAAGATGGAAGGAGGTGCGGAGATTATCGAATCGGTAAAAAGAATCTTGTCCGCCGGCATCCCTGTAATGGGACATTTGGGCTTGACCCCGCAAGCTATTCATAAGTTTGGAACCTATATAGTGCGCGCTACCGAAGAAGATGAAGCGCAAAAACTCATTGAAGATGCTCACTTGCTCGAACAAGCCGGTTGTTTTAGTATCGTTTTGGAAAAAATACCGGCTACTCTTGGGGCACGGGTAGCGAAAGAATTGCATATCCCTGTGATTGGTATCGGTGCCGGTAATCAAGTTGATGGTCAAGTTTTGGTCATTCACGATATGCTGGGCATAACGACGAAATTTCATCCGCGGTTTCTCCGGAGATACCATAACCTTTTTGATGAAATCAAAGGCTCGGTTACCGCTTACATTGATGATGTGAAAGATCTTAAGTTTCCCAATGAAAGGGAACAATATTAATTAGAGTCTGTCTATAATGTCCAATAACTTCGTTACGCTCATACTCAAAACAGTCATTGACAAAAGTCAACTCCTTGATTTTGAGTATTTCGCAAGCCTTGTTCTTGAACATTCTAGCCTATACTCCCGACTTTATGGACAGGCACTAATTAGCGCTTGTCTATAATGTCCGACTTCTGCGTTACGCTCGTTCTGAAACCAGTCATTGACGTAAGTCAACTCCTTTGCTTTCAGAACTTCACAAGCCTTGAATTCGAACATTCTAGCTCGAGCTCTTGACTTTATAGACGGACTCTAATTATGTGTTATTTTCACATAGGATTAGGTAAACAAAAACCTGTAATTTCACTGCTTATGGGTGTGTTTTTTTTGATAGCGTCTATACCTATATAATATATATGAAAATTTTTGAGCCGGATAAACAGATAT
>WFZU01000056.1 GCA_015489405.1 Bacteroidales bacterium | reverse complement strand
GTGTTGCGGACAACTTTGCAATCGGTGCTCGGGATTATGAACAGTTCCAATACGATGCCGATTTTGGACGATTTCCTTTTCGAGATCAATGGAGAGAACTTGACGGTCAAGGGTTCTGATTTAGAGACTACAATGTCGGTGGTCATTCCGGTTGATAAAGCGGACGGAGAAGGAGTGGTGGCAGTTCCTGCCCGTTTGTTGTTGGAGACTCTAAAAACGTTTACGGATATTCCCGTAACTTTTGATATCAATGAGGAAATTTTTTCGGTAGAGATTATTACGCAGGACGGAAAGTATAAGTTTGTCGGACACGACCCACTGGATTTTCCCGAAATTCCCGAACGGGAGAACCTTTCTACCCTTCATATCAATTCCGATTATCTGCGTAACGGCTTAATTAAAACTATTTTTGCTGCCAGTACGGACGATATGCGACCTGTTATGACAGGGGTGTTGGTGGAAATGTTTGAGGATAGTGTTAATTTTGTCGCAACGGATGCTCACAAATTGGTACGCTATACCCGGAAAGATGTGCACGCTGATGTAGAATCTTCCTTTATTTTGCCTAAAAAGCCTGTCACACACCTGAAAAATATTCTTCCGAATGATGTGGATGTAACGATAGAATATAATGAGAGTAATGTTTTCTTCTCTTATGAAAATGTGTTTATTTCGGGTCGTTTGATCAGTGGAAAATATCCCGAATACAGAGCGGTCATCCCTGCCAATAATCCGAATGTCTTGGAAGTGGATAGAAGTTCGTTTATGTTGGCAATCAAGCGTTCGTCTCTCTTTGCCAATCAGTCCACGAATCAAATACGCTTGGAGATCACCGGCAACGAGGTCGTTGTATCATCCGAAGACCTTGATTTTTCCAATGAATCTAAAGAAAGGCTGCCTTGCAACTACGTAGGCGAAGAAATGGTGATTGGATTCAATGCCAAATTCTTCAATGAGGTACTTAGCTATATTGACTCGGATAGAATCCGTATGGAAATGTCAACTCCCAATCGTGCCGTTCTTATTCTTCCGGAGGAAAAAGATGAAAATGAAGATATTCTGATGATGGTAATGCCTATCATGACACAATGATGAATGTTATTGAGTGAGTCTTGTTGAGCTCTTGTGGCAAATAGGAAAGGGCAGGAGTGAAAACGATGGTGTCCCGGTTGCCCGCTTTTGAGTTTTGGCTTTCCCGGGTGTTCCCGCTGTTTGCCGGGGACCGTTCTTTTTTGCATCTTACGATAGGTGGAGTCATTGAGTTATGTAGATAAAAAGTTATATCATGAAAATACGTTCATTATTTTACCTGCTGATTTTTATCCTGTCAGGCTCCGGATATATGCAAGCTCAAAACTTTTCCGTTAAGGAATATAATAAACAGTGGAAGTTGAGTAAAGAAGATAAGCAAAAACTCCGGAATCTTCCCTATTTGACGTTGCCGGAAAGCTACAAAGGAGCCAATGCTCCATTGCTACCTGTTGCCGTGGATAATTCTACACAATTTTGTTGGCGTCCTGTCTTTGCCCAAGTGGATTATGAATGTGGACAGGCTGCCGGAATCGGACTTGCCTATACTTATGAGGTTAACCGCTTGCGCAATCTCCCCTCTGACGTGTCTGCCAATCAATATCCTCCCCACTACCTCTGGAATTGGGGGAATGGTGGTAACGGTTACTACGGAGTGAGTTATTTTCATTCTTTTGAGGTTGTCAAAGCGTGCGGTACCCCGACGGTAGATACTTATGGCGGGATGTATGTGGGGGAGACGGAAGAAGAAAGGAGAAGGCACTGGATGAACGGATACGACAACTACTATCAGGCAATGAAGAACCGCATCAATGAGACCTATCAAATTGATCTTTCCACGCCTGAGGGAATACAGACGTTGAAATACTGGATTCATGACCATTTGGATGGTTCGGACATCGGGGGAGTGGCTAATTTTTATGCCAATGCTCCCTATGATTTGAAAATGCTGCCGGCGGGTACTCCCGAAGAATACAAATATGTAGTAACCTCGTGGGGAGGTGCTAACCACGGACTTACCATTTGTGCTTATCACGATTCCATTTGTTGGGACTATAATGGAGATGGACAATATACCAATAACATAGACATTAACGGTGATAATGTAGTGGACGTCCGTGACTGGGAAATAGGAGGATTCCGCTTTGCGAATACATACAGCGGAGGTCCTAACTTCGGGAATGACGGATTTTGTTATATGACCTACAAATCTTGCGCCGACCCCTCGGAAAACGGCGGTATCTGGAACAATGCCGTACAAGTCCTTTATGCCAAAGAGCAAATGGAACCTTTGCTGACTGCTAAAATAACATTAAGCAGCAACAATCGTAAAAGTGTACGTGTCCGTATGGGCTATGCCATGGATGCTAATGCTTCCCAACCCGAATTTATTATGCAGTTTCCCATTTTTAATTTTCAGGGAGGTAATTTTTATTTTCAGGGAGGAACCACAGAGGCTGACAAGACGATTGAGTTCGGTTTGGACATCACCCCTTTTCTCAATATGATTCCCAGCGGAACGAACGCAAAATATTTTTTGCTGGT
This sequence comes from Bacteroidales bacterium, assembly GCA_015489405.1. Lineage (GTDB taxonomy): Bacteria > Bacteroidota > Bacteroidia > Bacteroidales > S143-32 > S143-32. The sequence goes on along the minus strand of WFZU01000056.1, from coordinate 5,263 downwards.
GGATGAAAATGATCCCAACGGCTCCTACGATGGTGTCGTAAATAACTTTTCTATCATTGATTATACCAATGGAGCGGAAGAGATCGCTTGTCCACAAACCGATGTCCCTATGGTCAATGACGGTACCGTGATGCTCTCCGTTACACATACGGTAAATTATCAAAATGACCTGGATATTTCCACTTCCGTCTTAGATGAGGGGACGCTTTATCAAGATTATGAATTTCAGGTAGATGCTGACGGAGGGACTCCTCCTTATTACTACGATTTCGATAAAAATTATCTTTTAACTACCGGGACAGAGGATTTTCCTATGGTGAATGCGCAGGATATCAGCCCTTCCAACACCAATAACGGAGTGGCTTATCAAGATTTAGGATTTGATTTCCCGTTTTACGGGAGTAGTTTTTCCCAGGTACGCGTTTCGGTCGATGGATTTATCTATTTTGAAGATTTGCTGGACTGGCCCTACCAGGTTTATGATTATTTTCATTTTACGAAGAACAAAATTATTGCTCCCTTTATGACAGATTTATTCCTGTCGGAGAATGCCGGTGACGGGATGTGGTATGAGGGAAATGACACCACGGCAATTTTTCGTTGGAAAGCATCGATCGCATCGGAAAGCGGGATGCTTTCAGACTTGAATTTTGCAGTGCAACTCTTCGCCAGCGGACGCATCTTCTTTTACTACGGGAATAACGCTTTTATGCCGGTGGATTGGATATCCGGAGTCTCGGGAGGAGATAATGTATATTATCAATTGACGGAATTTAATAATGATCTTTCAATTCCTCCCAATAAAGTGTGCAAGTTTACGAATCAAAGTATCCCTTCATTTTTACAAATAAGTCCGGCAGGAATGATCAGTGGTATGCCGACACAAAATTATGACAATTTCCCGCTGCGTGTCCGGGTAAGGGATGCAAACAATTTTTATGCGACGAAATCATTAACGTTTTCGACTGATGGAGCCGTTTATCTCAATATTGAGGATTTCACCGCACTCAACCAAAATTCGGAGCCATTTATCGGGTATGGAGATACTATCCGGCTGTCCATGACAATGAAAAATCTTGGGAATTATAATGTTTCGGGAGTGGAAATGCAAATTCATTCGGATGATCCGTATATTGAATTACTGGATAGTACGGAATATTTGGGTGATTTCGGTCCGTTAGGAGAAATTACTTTCAATAATATTTTTACATTTGTCGTAGCCAATGATGTACCTAATAATTATCCCTTTACGATAGGAACTACTGTAATAGACAGTCAATCAAATGAATGGGAAGATCAACTTGAATTTTCTGCTTTTGCTCCGGTATTGGTGAGTACGGGAATCTCGGTATTGGATGGAGGAAATGGTAGTTTGGATCCGGGAGAGACAACGGATATTGCCGTGGAAATAAAAAATATTGGTTTTGCTGCAGCAGAAAATATTCAAGTGCTTTGTTCTTCCTCCGATCCGTTTATTACCGTTAACCAGGAAGAGGCTTCCATCTCCTCGTTGGGTGCAAATGAATACGAGACGATCACTTTCAATGTGAGTGTGGCAGACGATGCGCTACAGGGCTATGTCTCGACGTTTAATTTTATGATTTCTGCAGACCAAGGCTACGAAAACAGCACTTTTGCCGGTCTTGTTATAGGCGTTTCTTATGAAGGCTTTGAGTCGGGAGACCTCTCTTTTCTCCCTTGGGAAACCTATGGAGACACTTCTTGGTTTGTGGTAGAAGAAGGAGCTTATGAAGGAAATTATGTTGCGAAGTCCGGGGATATGGTTGATAATGAACAGTCTTCTTTGCAACTCCACGCAAGTTTTATCACGGATGGAGAGGTCAGTTTTGCTCATAAGGTTTCCAGTGAACTAAATTATGACTATCTCAAATTTTATATTGACGGTTCGTTGCAAGAGTCTTGGAGCGGAGAATTAGGTTGGGAAGTCTCGGAATATCCTTTGGACGCCGGTGTTCACATATTGAAATGGGTCTATACAAAAGATTATTCTGTCAGTCAAGGTGAGGATTGCGCCTGGATAGACTTTATCAATCTGCCACCAATCGGAGATGTCAATCCACAATTGACTATATATCCCGGCTCTATCCAAGATTCCCTTTTGCCGGATATAATTCATTATGATACTATCATGATACAAAACACGGGCGATTACGCTCTTTTTTACACTGTCAGCTTTGTGGATAATGACGGAAATGAGGTCGAATGGCTGCAAATGGAACAAAATACGGGAGGACTCAACGCCGGGGAAAGCAGAGAACTTCCTTTTGCTGTTTTCACCAACGGGATGGAAAGCGGTAACTATGAAGCCATTATACGTGTTACCGATCATACGCAACAAAATCATGATATTCCTTATTTTCTCAATGTTGATTTAGCTAACCGCATTATCAATTCTACGATAAATCCCACTACTGTCTTTCCCAATCCGTTTGCTGATCAAATACGTATCGGGTTTGATATTTCGAAGGCTTCCAATGTGTCTTATTCGATTTATGATACAAGTGGTAAATTGTTGAAAAAAGAGGAATTAGGAAGTCTCTTTCCCGGTGCTCATCAGATTGTTTGGGATGGGAAAGATGATAGGGGAAGAGTGTTGCCACCGGCAGTGTATTATCTTTATTTGAAAGCAGGAAACGTGGTTAACACACAACGGATTGTCAAAATCAGGTAAATCATGATATGAGTCAAAAGGATATGCCGGTTTGCCAAGGAGATGAAAGTATGAATAATAACAGGAAATGGGTAAAAAGTCAGCAATAATTATAGGTGCCGGTCCGGCAGGACTTACCGCTGCGTATGAGTTACTTCTGCATACGGATATTAAACCGGTTATTTACGAACAGAGTGAAATGTTGGGGGGTATTTCACAAACGGTCAATTATAAAGGTAACCGTATGGATATTGGGGGGCACCGTTTTTTCTCCAAGTCCGATAGAGTGATGCAATGGTGGTTCCGCATTTTACCGCCGCAAGAGAGCGAGGGCGAGACTCCGGAGGAAAAAGTGATGCTCATTCGTAATCGCCTTTCCCGTATCTACTATCTGCGTAGTTTTTTTGATTATCCTATTTCCCTTAATGCCACTACCGTTAGAAACTTGGGACTGTGGCGTATGTTCAAAATAGGGGTGAGCTACATCTATATCCGGCTTTTCCCCATACGTGATGAAAAATCTCTGGAAGATTTTCTTATCAACCGTTTTGGGAAGGAATTGTATCTGACCTTTTTTAAGGATTATACGGAAAAAGTGTGGGGGGTTCCTTGCCACCGGATAAAACCCGAATGGGGTGCACAACGTATCAAAGGTTTGTCTATCTCCACTGTACTGTGGAATGCGGTAAAAAAGATTTTTGTGAAAGAAAGAGATATTGCACAAAAAAATACCGAGACCAGCCTGATAGAAAAGTTTCTTTACCCGAAATACGGTCCGGGACAAATGTGGGAAGAGGTAGCCCGTATCATTCGCCAAAAAGGCGGAGAAATTTATTTTAACAAGAAGGCAGTAGCTTTCGAAAATGTGGATAAACGGCTTCAATCTATCGTTGTCGAAGACGTAAAAACAGGGGACAAACAGCAGATTAGTGCAGACTACTTTTTTTCTTCAATGCCTGTCAAGGATTTGATTGCGGGAATGATGAATCGTCTGCCGGCAAAGGTTCTTGAAGTGGCTAATGGGCTGATGTACAGAGATTTTATTACCGTAGGTTTGTTGATTAAAAGATTGAAAGTTAAACATCCACGGTATTCGTTGATACCCGATAATTGGATTTATGTGCAAGAACGGGATGTGAAAGTAGGCCGTTTGCAAATATTCAATAATTGGAGTCCATATTTGGTGAAAGATCCGTCAAAGGTATGGCTCGGCATGGAATACTTCTGTGCCGAAGGAGACAACTTGTGGAATATGACGAATGAAGAGATGAAGAAATTTGCCGTACGGGAATTGGTAAAGATAGGTTTTATAGAGGAACAAGATGCTTTGGACGGGCTTGTGGTACGAATGCCTAAGACCTATCCTGCATATTTCGGTTCGTATGATGAATTTGAGGTGGTTAAGAATTATCTGAATTCCATTGAAAACCTTTTTCCCGTAGGGAGAAACGGGATGCATCGTTACAACAATCAAGACCATTCTATGTTGACGGCAATGGTAGCAGTGGAGAATATTAAAAACGGCATCGTGGATAAAGAAAATATTTGGGATGTCAATACGGAACAATCCTACCATGAAGAAAAAAGCTAAATGCGGGAAATTTTGATTATGAAACAACTCAATGAAATAAAGTCGGTCGTAAAAGATGAGCTGGAAGCTTTCAATGTTGCCTTCGCCGGCGTGATTAAAACCCGCGTGCCTTTGCTTAATATCATCACCAAATATATGATGCGAAGCAAGGGGAAACAAATGCGCCCGTTATTTACTTTTCTTACGGCGGGAATGATAGGGGAAGAAATTCCTGATGCCACTTCGACCGGAGCTTTGATGATTGAACTTTTGCATACGGCAACATTGGTACATGATGATGTAGTGGACGATGCTGAAAAGAGGAGAGGGCTTTTTACGATTAATGCTTTGTGGAAAAATAAGGCTGCTGTTTTAGTAGGAGACTTTTTGCTGGCACGTGGCTTGTTAGTTTCCCTTGCGAAAGAACGTTTTGATTTGTTGACTATCGTGGCAGAAGCCACGCAGGAGATGAGCGAAGGAGAGCTTTTACAGATTGAAAAAGCTCGTAGTCTGGATATTACGGAGGAAGTGTATTTCGAGATTATCAGGAAGAAAACGGCTTCCTTGATTGCTTCCTGCTGTGCGGTCGGAGCAGCTTCCGTAGATGCTCCCAAAGAGATCGTCGATCAAATGTGGCGATTTGGAGAATTGCTTGGAACGGCTTTCCAAATAAAAGATGATTTGTTTGATTATCAGCAATATGCAGATACCGGAAAGCCGGGAGGGATAGATATTAAAGAAAAAAAGATGACCTTGCCACTGATTTACCTATTGCGCAATTCTTCTTGGTTGAAAAAACAAAAATATTTGCATATCGTAAGATTTTATAATGAAAATCCGGATAAAGTTAAGTTCCTGATAGATGAGGTGAAAAACTCCGGAGGGATAGAATATGCACAGCAAAAAATGCAAGAATTTACGGAAAAAGCACGGGATATTTTACAGTCATTTCCCGAAAATAAGTACAGAAATGCTTTGGAAGATTTGATTTCCTATACAATTGCCCGGGGAAAGTAATGAGT
>WFZU01000055.1 GCA_015489405.1 Bacteroidales bacterium | reverse complement strand
TGTTCAAATATCCTTTTAGCTGCCGGAGGTTTGGCGCTTATTGGGTATGGGCATTATTTCATAGGCATAGCCATTATCGTTTTTGCCGTGCATAATTTTTTCGCTTATGTGCGGGGAAGTGCTTGGGAAAAATACGCAAACTATGTCAATATTGCGATAGTGTTGTTGGTTGTGTTGAAATACCTCAACCGCCAATGGATGCCGCTCGGAGCGCAATACAGTGAATTTACCAATTTTATCTTCGTTGCCTTCGTCGTCGGCTCTATTCTCGGGGGTTTGATAAGCATAGTCTATTTATATCCGCGCATATTAAAGTGGGCTTTAAACAATAAATGGAAATTTCTTTCGCTTCCGTTGTTCGTCATTTTTTCCGGATTGATTGCGTGGCAGGGCATAGACAGAATCTTTCCTTTTATGCCTTCGTTTATTACGCAAAGCGGAGTTTGGCGGTCGCTGGAAGACACATTCCCGGGTATCGGGAAAGAATTTATGCCGGCACTGGACGAAGGTTCATTTTTGTTGATGCCGACGACGATGCCTCATTCGGGCGTGCAAGAAAACATTGAAGTCATACGGATGTTGGATAAAAAAGTGAACAGCATTCCCGAAGTGGAAAATGTAGTCGGGAAATGGGGACGAGTGAATTCCGCTTTGGACCCTGCCCCCATTTCGATGTTTGAGAATGTCATCAATTACAAGCCGGAATATATCTTAAATGAAAAAGGTTACCGCATGCGCTTCAAAACGGATGATGAAGGAGCATTTCTTTTGAAAGACGGGACAAAATACCGGACATCCGACGGTTTTCGCCTTATCGCAAAAGAAGAGTTGATTCCTGATGAAGATGGAGAATATTTCCGCCAATGGCGAAAAAACATTCATTCGCCCGGCGATATTTGGAATGAAATTGTCGCTCATTCCAATATTCCCGGATTGACTTCCGCCCCGAAATTACAACCGATACAGACCCGCTTGGTAATGTTGGCTACCGGAATGCGTGCTCCGATGGGTATCAAAGTTTTCGGTCCGGATTTGGAGCATATAGAGAAAGTGGGTTTGCAGTTGGAGACTCTTCTAAAAGAGGTGAAAGGCGTGGACAAGATGTCCGTTTTTGCCGACCGGGTCGTGGGCAAACCGTATATGGAGATTCGGCCAAATAGAGAAATGTTAGCCCGTTATGGTTTGACAATCAAGAGTTTTCAGTCTTATATTTCGTCAGCGGTAGGCGGAATGCCGCTGACTTCCACGGTAGAGGGGCGTGAACGTTATCCGGTGCGGGTACGTTATGCGCGTGAATATCGCGACAATCCCGAAGACCTGAAAAAAATACTTATCGCCACTCCCTCCGGTGTGCAAATACCGCTGGGACAACTTGCAGACATTGAATATACCAGAGGTCCGCAAATGATAAAAAGCGAGAATACCTTCCTTGTAGGATATGTCATTTTCGATAAAAAAGAGGGCTTCGCCGAAGTAGATGTGGTCGAAAATGCGCAAGCCTTTCTGAAACAAAAAATCGCAAGCGGAGAACTCCAATTACCGGCGGGGGTGAGCTATAAATTTACGGGCAATTATGAAAATCAAATGCGGGCTGCAAAACGTCTGATGTTGGTGATTCCTATTGCTTTGTTGGTGATATTCTTGATATTGTATTTCCAGTTCCGGTCAGTGGTTGGAGCGAGTCTTATCTTTTCCGGAATTTTTGTTGCTTTCTCGGGTGGTTTTATAATGTTGTGGCTCTACGGGCAGCCTTGGTTTTTGAATGTTAGCATCGGAGAGGTGCATCTGCAAAATCTTTTTCAGGTGGGCACGATTAATTTGAGTGTCGCCGTATGGGTCGGTTTTATTGCCCTTTTCGGCATTGCCACCGATGATGGTGTGCTGATAAGCACCTATATAAAGCAATTGCTCGACCGGAATCCACCCGGTAGCAGAAGCCAAGTGCGTGCCCTTATTTTGGAAGCCGGTAAGAAGCGGGTACGTCCTGCTATTATGACCACGGCAACGACTTTGATTGCCCTACTGCCCGTCCTCACTTCCACCGGAAAAGGCTCTGACATTATGGTGCCTATGGCAATTCCGATTTTCGGCGGTATGCTGATAGCCATTTTGACCATTTTTGTGGTCCCTGTACTATACAGTATCTGGCAAGAAAATAAACTGAAAACCAAAACTTTGAAAAATGAAAAATAGAATCTGCATCCTATTGATTTTTTTGCTTGCAGGAATGTTTTTGAGGGCGCAAGACAGCTTGCTTTATCACTACTTGAATACTGCCTCTCAAAACAATCCCGAAGTGAAAGCTAGGTTTTATGAATATCGTGCGGCGCTGGAAAAAATCCCGCAGGCAGGCACTTTGCCCGACCCGAAATTGGCATTCGGCTATTTTATTTCACCTGTGGAGACCCGGAACGGTCCGCAAAATGCGAAAATTTCCCTCACTCAAATGTTCCCTTGGTTTGGCACCTTGGACGCTAAAAAAGCGGTCGCTGCAAGTCGTGCCAAAGCAAAATATGAGGCTTTTGAAGATGCTAAATCAAAACTCTTTTTTGACGTAAAGGCGGTGTACTATGATTTGTATTTTATCCGGAAAAATATAGCGATTATCCGGGAAAATATTGAACTTCTGAAAACTTTTAAACGCTTGGCACTTATTAAGATAGAATCCGGTAAAAGTTCGGCGGTGGATGCTCTACGTATCGCGATGGAAATGAACGATATGACCAACAAGCTTGCTTTGTGGAGGGATAAATGGCTTGTTAATGTCGTGAAATTCAATCATTTGTTGAATCTTGATGAACAAGATAGCATAGCTGTTCCGGAAAGGCTCCGGGAAGATGATTTTCTGCTTTCCAAAGAGGCGGCATTGGACAGTATTGCCCACTTCAACCACCGGCTCAAAAGACTGGATTTCTTACAAGAGAGTTTTGTCAATCAGGAAGAGTGGAGCCGGAGACAAGGCTATCCTGATGTTTTGTTAGGGCTGGATTATGCGGCAATTGGTCGTTCGGGTGCTTCCCCCTCCGCCGGCAGGGATGCTTTGATGCTGAAAGTCGGAATTAGCATTCCGCTATACCGGAAAAAATATGCGGCGATGGTACAAGAAGCGAAATTTAATCAATTGGCTGCGAAAGAGAAACAGCATAATGCTTCCCATTTAGTAAGCGATTTGCTGGAAAAAACATTTGCCGGATATGAGGATGCCGTGCGGCGAATTGCTTTGTATCACGAACAAACGGAATTGGCTAACAGGACGATCAAACTACTGGAAGATGAATATGCTAACAGCGGCAAAAGTTTTGAAGAGATACTCCGAATGCAGCGGAAAGTGTTGCAATATGAAGTGGCTCTGGAAAAAGCCCGTACCGACAAGCAGGCGGCAATCGCATTTATGGAATTTTTGATGGGAAATTAAAGGTAAATAAAGAAAATTTTTAGTCAATCAAATACGAATGAAAATGAAAAACAGCAAATATAATATTGGGAAAAAGGAGTTTATAGCAGCTTTGGTAATTTTTAGTGTGGGGATAATGATAGGAATATTCTTCTCCGGCTCCTCCGGAAGTGAGAAACCGATAACGCAAAATGTTCAAGGTGCGGAGCAAGGAGCGAAGCAAATCTGGACCTGCTCTATGCACCCGCAAATCCGGCAGGATAAGCCCGGCAGTTGTCCTATTTGCGGAATGGACTTGATTCCGCTTGCTCAAAATAAGGAAACGGAAGAAGCGGATCTCCGTGAAATTCAAATGACCGAAAGCGCTATGAAATTGGCGGATGTTCAGACGTATGTGGTTCAAAAAGGGATACCCCGGAAAGAACTTCGTTTGCAAGGTGAGGTCAAAGCCGATGAGAGGAATATCGCTGCGCTGACGGCACGTTTCGGAGGACGTATAGAGAAATTGTATGTAAACTACACCGGACAGTACGTGCGAAAGGGGCAAAAAATTGCCGCTATCTATTCTCCCGACTTGAATACGGCGCAACAGGAATTGCTGGATGCTGTGAAATATAAGGATAGTCAACCTTCTTTGTACCGGGCTGCCCGGAATAAATTAAAACTTTGGGAACTCACAGACCAACAGATTGACAATATTGAGAAAAATACTAATCCGGATATTTATTTCGATATTTTGTCGCCCATTTCCGGTACGGTAACACGTCGTGATGTGGCTGTCGGAACTTATGTTAAGGAAGGAAGTCCGCTTTTTGAAATCATCAATCTCCAACGTGTTTGGGTATTGTTAGATGCCTATGAAAGCGATTTGCCTTGGATACATACGGGAGATGAGGTTTCTTTTTCTATCCCTGCGATACCGGGGAAAACATTTGCGGGTAAAGTTTCCTACATAGACCCTTTTATCAATCCCGGTACGCGTGTTGCGCAAGCCAGAGTCGAGATAAATAATCCCGGTTTGCTATTGAAACCCGGAATGTTTGTGAATGCCGTTTTATCCTCCGGAAATGCCGGAGAAATGCAGGCTTTGTTAATCCCCAAAACGGCTATCCTTTGGACCGGAAAACGTTCCATTGTCTATGTGAAAGTCCCTCACCGGAAAACTCCTTCTTTTGTCTTTAGAGAGGTAACTTTAGGAGCTCATACGGGCAATTTTTATGTGGTGGAAGAAGGCTTGCAAGAAGGTGAAGAGATCGCCTCCAACGGCGTATTCAAAATTGATGCGTCTGCCCAATTGTTGGGTAAACCCAGCATGATGAACCCTGACGGCGGTAAAACCTCTACGGGACACAATCACGGTGGTAAAGCAATGACGGATGAAGAGATGAAAAAGATGAACCGGACGGAAAATGTTATATCTGCCGGGGCGGAGAAAGAAGAAAAACAAAAAAATGAAACGATGAAATGCGGCGCAGGGAAATGCGGTGCCGCGATGAAAAAATAGAATGTTTAATTAATGTTTGTTCATAAAGTCAAGAGTCTGAGCTAGAATGTTCAAGAACAAGGCTTGCGAAATGCTCAAAACCAAGGAGTTGACTTTTGTCAATGACTGTTTTGAGTATGAGCG
>WFZU01000054.1 GCA_015489405.1 Bacteroidales bacterium | reverse complement strand
GAAGGACCAATGCCGAGATAATGCTCCCGCTTCCAATAAGAAGAATTGTGGAGCGAACGAAAGCCTTTTTTCGCAAGATTGGAAATTTCGTAATGTTCATATCCGTTTTTTGCCGCCCAATCCATCAAGATTTCAAACTGCCGGGCGACACGCTCATCCAAAGGAGCTTTCATCTTTCCTTTGCGGATAAAGAGAGCCAAGGCGGTCTTCTCCTCCACCGTCAACGCATAAGCCGAAAGGTGGGGTACGCCGGCATCCGCTACTATTTCCAACTGCTGTTTCCACTTTTTGTCAGACATGACCGGAGCTCCGAAAATCAAATCCACTGAGTAATTTTCCCAAGCGGACGCTTGTACCAATGACAGCAATTTGCGGGCATCTCCGGCGCTGTGGTCGCGACTCAGATAACGCAATGTCTCATCATCAAAAGACTGTATCCCAAGGCTTAACCGATTAATCCTTAGTGCTGCTATCGAACGGAGATAATCCCGGGTTACATCCCCCGGATTGGCTTCCAGCGTTATCTCTACCGTATCAGGGACACGATAATGCCGGAATATTTGCTCCAACACAAATTCCAATTGCGAAGCGGAAAACATACTGGGCGTACCCCCACCGAAATAAATACTGTTCACTTCTTCCCCTTTGAGAAGCCCTTTTTGCAATTCAAGCTCTATCCCGAGATATTCCTCAAAACCGGAGATAAACCGCTTGGAAGCGATAGAATAGAAGTTGCAATAATTGCACTTTCTAGCGCAAAACGGAATATGTATGTAAAGTCCTGCCATATTTTTTGCAAACCTATATATTTTTTTCTTGCAGGATTGATAATAATTGTACTTTTGTCGCCCTTATTTTCTGTTTCAAAGAAAGAAAGGATAAATAAATTCTCATTTATGAGAAAGAGAATAATTAAAAATGTACAGTATGCAAAAACATGTATTGATTTTCTTGATTTTGCTAAACGGTTTTTGGCTGCATTCGCAAACGCAGAAAGACAGTTTGAAAATCAAGAGAGAACAGGAAGCGCTTCCGGTGATAAGTCTGACCGATGCGGACTTGGAAGAAGGAGGAGCGTCGCAAGACCTTTCCGGCGTGCTCCAATCGAGCAAGGATATTTTCGTGTCCACGGCGGGTTACACTTTCGGTACCGCCCGTTTTAAGATCCGGGGATACAGTTCCGAAAATTCGGATATCCTCATCAATGGAGTACCGATGAACGATATTGAATCCGGCAGACCCTATTGGTCGGTCTGGGGCGGACTCAATGACGTGATGCGCAACAAAGAAGTCATGGTGGGACTGGTCGCCAATCCTTACGATGCACCGCGTCTGGGTGGCTACACAAACATTATCGCCCGCGCCTCACTCTATCGTAAAGGCACCAAACTCGTCTATTCGCGCACCAACCGGAGCTATCGCAACCGCGTGATGTTGACTCACTCGACGGGAATGTTGAAAAATAATATGGCTTTCACGGCAAGTGTGTCGCGCCGCTGGGCTAATGAAGGCTATGCCCCGGGCTCTTTCTATGATGCTTACAGCTACTTTTTGGCGATAGAGAAAAAATTTACAGACAAACACAGCCTCAACCTTGTCGTTTTCAATGCGCCCAAGAGAGCCGGAAGCAGCGGATTCTCGACCCAAGAAGCCTATGATGCCGCCGGCACCAATTACTACAATCCCAACTGGGGTTGGCAGAACGGCAAGAAAAGAAATGCCCGCATCAGTACCTATAATCAACCGAAATTGATACTGACCGACTACCTCCAACTGAATCGCAACACGCAAATCAATACGAGTTTCCTTTTCTCCTATGCCAAGAGCGGAAGGACCAAACTGTCTTGGTACAAAGCCGACGATCCCCGTCCGGACTACTACCGTCATCAACCCTATTATGCCGAATATGATCCTAATTACGACAACAATGCACATATTTACCGCTGGAGCGAAACACAGGGACAGATTCTCTGGGATCAATTTTATTTTACCAACCGGAATTTTAAGTTTTCACAAGAAAACGCCAACGGAAGCGGAGAAGTGTATGAGGGCAATCTCGCCAATTATATGTTGGAAGAAGAACACAACGACCATCAAGTCCTGATGCTGCATTCCGTCATCAATCATTCGCTCAATGACGATGTGAATTTGAGCGGGGGCATTGATGCTACCTATTACAAAGGGATGCACTACAAAACCATTAATGACCTCTTGGGAGCGGATTTTTGGGTGGATATTGACAAATTTGCAGAGCGTATGCCCAATGGCGAAACCGTCAAACAAAACGACCTGAGAATCCCCAACCACATTGTTTTCCAAGGCGACCGCTTCGGCTATGACTACAACTCCATTATCACTTCGCAAAGCGCTTTCGGTACGGTGGAAATCAGCAAATCAAAAATTGATTTTTTTGCTTCTGCAAGTGTAAAACATAATAATATGTACCGCGTAGGCAATATGCAAAACGGCAAATTTCCCGATCATTCTTTGGGCAAGTCCGCTACGCACAACACCTATGATTTTTCCCTCGTCAGCGGTATGACCTACAAAATCAGCGGCAGACAATATATCACGCTCAACGGAGCATTGTTGAGCCGTTCTCCCAAATTCCGGGAAATGTATATTTCCGCACGCACGCGGGATCAAGTCTTTCATTTTGACCACAACGAACGGGTACAATCTTATGACATCAATTACATAGTCCGCTATCCCAGATTCAAATCCCGTCTGACCTTCTATCATACGGATTTTAACAATAGCATTATGCAACGCTATATGTATCTGGACTACACCAATGAGTTTGTAAATTTCCTGATGACGGATATTCACACCGTCAATACGGGGATTGAAGCCTCTGTTGAATACGAAGTTTTGCCCGGTTTAACAACCTACGGCGTATTAGCCAAAGGCACTCAACTCTATCAAAACCGTCCAAAGGTGAATGTGATTGTGGACAATGATGCCTCACTGGGAATGGAAAACGAACCGGTATATCTTACCGGCTATAATGTTGCCCAAGGACCGGAAACGGTAATGTCACTGGGATTTAAATATTGGGCACCCACTTATTGGTTTGCCGGGGCGAGTTTCAACTATTTGGATGATATGTATTTAGGCGTAGCCCAAACCAAACATACCAAAGAGGCGATTGATGCCTATGAATATCACGCCGACCCGAACACGCCCTATTACGACCGGATCGTGGACAAATTAAACAATGAGGTATTAAAACAAGAAAAGCTGAAACCCGGTTATTTCATCAATGCTTTTGTGGGTAAATCCTGGCGAATTGATTACAAATATTACATCAATCTGAGTTTAAATGTCAGCAATGTATTGGACAATCAAGAAATTGCGGTCGGAGGCTTTGACCAATACCGTTTCACGGCAGAACATCCATACAAATTCAGACCGAAATACTTCTATCTCTATGGAAGACAATATTTCTTAAACCTAAGTTTCAGATTTTAAACCGTTTTTTTATAATTCAAGTAAATGTCAAAATATAATACAATGAAAAATTTAATCACATTATTGAAAAAGAGTGTTTTGCTGCTCACGCTTATAGTGAGTATATATTCCTGTGTAGATACGACCGTGGACGATCCTCCCGTATCTACCCTCCCCTACAATCCCGATTTGGTGGTAACGATTGCAGACCTGAAACTGAAATACGATACCCAAGGGGAATATACTATCGAGGGCGACTCTTCCCTCTTCGCTTTGGTAGTCGGGGATGATGTTAGCGGCAATTTGTACAAATCCGCCATTTTCCAAGACGCTACGGGAGGTATTACCGGCTTCAACAACGGAGCGGGACTTTTCGCCGGAGACTCCGTGCGGATTTACCTCAAAGGGGTTACCGTTTCCCAGTATCACGGTTTGATGCAATTGCAAAACTTTACCGTGGATAAAAATATTGTGAAACAAAAAGTGGGCGTTCCATTGGTTCCCAAAACGATAAGCATTGATGAAGCCGTTGCCAATCTGGATGCCTATCAATCCACCTTGGTGAAAATTGAAGGCGTTCAATTTGTGGACGAAGAATTGGGAATGACCTATGCCGATACGGTCGGACTGACGACTCAAAACAGGCATTTGGAAGATTGCAATGGCAATCAAATCATCGTTCGCACCAGCGGTTATGCCGGATTTGCCGGAATGCTGTTGCCCGAAGGAAACGGTGATATTACCGCTATCTTGGGACGCTATGACAATACCGCCCAATTGCTGCTTTCCAATACCGACTATGTATTCCTGAACGGAGAACGCTGCGGAAACGGTGGCGGCACTGTCATTGACCCGGTGGAATCGGTAGACGAATCTTTTGACGGCGCTACCGCCTATGAAGATATCAATATCAATGGCTGGCAAAATATTGCCGTTGCCGGAACACGCAAATGGCAAGGAAAAGATTATAACGGGAACAAATATGCACAAGCCAGCGGTTATAATTCCGACTTGGACTATATGGAAACGTGGCTGATAACCGCTCCGGTAGTCAATACAAACGGGGATAAAATATTGAGTTTCAAAACCGCCAAAGCTTATTGGAGTCATACCACATTGAGCCCGATGACCGTAATGGTATCCACGGATTATGACGGCACCAATTTTGAAACGGCTACCTGGACAACTATCAATCCGGTGATTGCCGACGCTTCTTCTGCCGATAATGATTGGATAGAGTCCGGAGATTTTGCACTGTCAGACTACGTTGGCAATGTTACGATTGCTTTCAAATATGAAGGAAGTGATACGGAATCCACCTCATATCGTTTGGACGACATCAAAATTTCCACCGAAGGCGGTGGCGGCGGTGGCGGTGGCGGTGCCATTGACCCCGTGGAATCCGTAAATCAATCTTTTGATGATGCTACCAATTATGAAGATATTAATTTCGAAGGCTGGACCAATATTGCCGTTGCCGGTTCACGCAAGTGGCAAGGCAAAGAATATTCCGGCAATCTTTATGCACAAGCTTCCGCCTACAACTCCGGCTTGGACTATATGGAAACGTGGCTGATAACCCCTCCGGTAATCAATACGGACGGCACCAAAAGCCTCTCCTTCAAAACTGCCAAAGCCTATTGGAGCAGTACGACCTTGAGCCCGATGACGGTAATGGTGTCCACGGATTATGACGGCACCAATTTTGAAACGGCTACTTGGACAACCATCAATCCGGTGATTGCAGACGAGTCCACTCCCGACCACCAATGGGTGGAATCCGGAGATTTTCCGCTCAGCGATTACACAGGGAATGTGTCCGTAGCTTTCAAATACGAAGGGAGTGATACGGAATCTACTTCCTATCGTGTAGATGATATTGTTATCGCTACCGGCTATTAGTTGGCTTACTTGCGAAATATTGCATACAAAAACAAGGAGTTTTTCCCGCGGGAGAGACTCCTTGTTTGTTTTGTGCCGCACAAGGTATATTTTTTACCACAGAGTAACACGGAGTACTGCACAGAGTTTCACAGAGGGATTTTGCGGCGCGCCGCAATTGTCAATTCTCAATTCTCAATTTTACACTTAACAACTCACCATGAACCATCAAAAACATCATAAACATCAATGTTCTCTCTCCCCTAAAGCCCTGCGCCAATCCCGGTAACCATAGAAAGCAAGCACCAGAAAAATAAAATACTGCACTGCCGTAAATCCGTAGCCTTTCACCACATACAACGGCACCGACACAATATTTACCGCAATCCAAAACGACCAACTTTCCAATTTTTTATTCGCCATCAACCACATTGCAGCAAAAGCAGCTCCGGTAGTAAAAGTATCCAAATAAGGTGTGATTTTTTTGATTTCGGATAATTTTCCTGTCGATAGATGTTGCCAGACGTAGCGGACACTGTCTCCGGCACCTAATTCGCGGGGCATCACTTTATAGTGCCGGTAAACTCCTATCACAAAGACGGAAGTAAACACAAAGATTCCGGCAGCTTTCAGATAATCACCTATATTCGAGCGTGTTATGGAAATATGATGTTCCTCTTCATCCACCACCTTCAACCACATATACCAGCCGTAAATACTCATCAGCGTATAATAGATATTGATAATCAAATCCCCGTACATCTGCCAGTGCGCCAAAAGATACACATACAAGGCAGTGCTGATTATTCCCGTGGGGAACACCTTAATATCTTCCTTTTTGGCATAAAACACACTCACGATACCAAAAGCGGCAGCCACAAATTCGAGGACGATATACATCCAAGGAGTATGTTGGTAAGGAGCCGTAAAAAAGCGGAGAATATCTTCCATTCCGTTGCTTGCTTATAGTTTCGCCCAGAGGCGTAATGCTTGTTCTTGTGCCTTGGCAACCACCTCTTTTTCGTCCACATTTACCGCCTTTCCGTGCCGGACAATAAAACGCCCGTTGGCGATAACGCTGTCTATGTGTGTGCTGTCCATACCGTAAATAAAATGAGCCGGAAAATTCATCGGATGCACCGGCGTAGGCGACTCATAGTCCAAGACAAGCAAATTGTTGCTACCATCACCTTCCAGGTGGTTGTTGCTCAAATACCAATGGGCGGCACGCAAGCGGGCATAGGCTTTCACCGGACTCATCTCTTCGTGATTCAGTCCCGTAAAATAAGCCGCTTGGGCGGAACGAAGCATATCGTTGTGCATCCCGTCAGTACCCAAAAAGACCTTATTTTCAAACAAATCCCCTTGGAAAACGCCGACCTTATTATTGAGATTGCTTTCCATATTTTGAACAATCCAAGCTTTCGATTGAGCAATCGTTTTTTTCTCTTCCTCCGTCAAATGAATAGCGTGTCCGAGAATGCTTTTGGGCATATCCAAGACGCCGTATTTCTGCAATCTTTCGAGGGGCGCAGCACCGTATTTCCGGATAGATTCGCTGCGGTCGGCTGCATCTTCCGCCAAGTGGATATGAATCCCCGTATCAAATTCGCCGGCAAGCTCCGTCGCACGTTCCAAGGTCTCATCCGAAACCGTGAAAGAAGCGTGCAAGCCCACCAAGGCATTATGATATTTCAAATAATTGCGCGTCTCGTCCAGTCCCTCATCCCTTTTGTCTAAGCCGTCCCGGTCCGATATTTCATAACACAACAAATGACCTACTCCTACCCTCTCAAAGGCTTGTGCAATCGTATCCAGGGAGTCAAATATGGCATTCGGCGAGGAATGATGATCAATGATAAAAGTTGTTCCGCGTTTGGCGGCATCCATAGCTGCAAACATTGCGCTCGCCTCTATCATTTTCAGGTCCAAGGCTTTATCCACCTTCCACCAGATTTTTTGCAAGATTTCCGTAAAATTCTCCGGCGTTTTCTCCGGCATCGGCATTCCCCTCGCCAGTGTAGAATAGATATGATGATGACCATTGACCCAAGATTTGGTCAGCCATTTATATTGCAAATCCACCACTTCGGTGTCCGGCGCTATCTCATCCGGCAAGTTTTCCAAAATTTGCATCTTGCCTTTAACCCCTTCCTCGACCCATACGTGTCCTTCCACAATAGAAAAATTGTACCAGTCCAAATATCTTACATTCTTAAGTAATAATGCCATACCTGAAATTTTGCACAAAAGTAGTAATAATCCGCCAACCGGCAAGAATCATCTCCTCCGGAAAAAAATAATATTCCGCCGCAGCGGAAAAGCCCGGAACAGCAAGCAAACAAGCTGCCAAAACCGTATTTTCAGTATAGAACCAGGGACAGCAAAATTCTAGCAAACCATAAATTATTACCGCTAAAAAATTCGTAGAATTTTGCGGCGCAATCAGGCAAAAGCCAAACAATCGGACGTACATCCCGCTATGGGATAAAAAGTGTTAGCAAACCTTACTTTTTATTTGATTTATTTTCGATATAGATTTTGTCATTAATTTTTTTTAGAGCTTTCATAAAGTCTTTTTCATTCAAAATTGTTAATTGATAATCACTTATTTCTTTCAATTTTAAGTAACGTTCTTCTTTTTCTATTCCATTTTTGATTAATTCGGCGTTAATACTTTCCAAATTGGATAAAACTGCTAATTCGTTAATACTTGCTATATCTCTGATATTCATTCCTTGATTAGCATATTTTGGGTTAGCATCTCTCCAATCTTTTGCTGTGCATCCGAAAAGGACAATGTTTAATAAATCTGCTTCGTCCGCATAAATCAACCATTCTTTGTTTTTCTCGTAATTTTTTTTAGGAAGTATGTAATTTTTTACGGCATCTGTGTGAATATGGTAATTTGCTTTACTTATTATTCGCTTGAAATTCCATTCAAGATTATATTGATTTGTTTCAATTTTTTTTAACCTTTGGTATTCCGTAATTAGATATAATTTGAATGTTGGGCTTATCCAGGTTCCAAATTCAAATGCGATATCTTTGTGAGCATAAGTTCCGCCATATCGTCCTGCTTTTGAGAAAATTCCGATTGCATTTGTCTTTTCAGTCCACTCTTTTACACTAACTTTAAAACTATTCAATCCTGATTTATTTCTAATTATGGCGAATTCGCCATAATTAAAATTAGGAT
>WFZU01000053.1 GCA_015489405.1 Bacteroidales bacterium | reverse complement strand
GTCTTAAAAGAAATAAATGAAAAAATTATTTGGTCTTATTCAAAAATACCGTTTGCAGGGTATTATTGACGTTCTCCTTTTTGCGGGCATACTGCTGTTTTTTCATTTTTTATACCGTGGCAACAGGGATATCTTCACGCATTGGAGTTTTTATAAAAATTCCAGCGAGTTCCTTTCCAATACGGTATTTCACTGGGTCGATGCACTGGTTTCCATTACCCGCATTCCCTTTGAATCTTTTGAACACCTTACCAGGAACGGTTCTATATTCAAGCGGGCATTTCTTTACTACGGCTCCCTCAATTATGGAATTATCTATGTATCATGGGGTTGTTCCGGACTCAAACAATTCTATCAATGGGTGTTTTTGATTGCGCTTTTCCCCGGACCCTGGAAACACAAATTATGGTATATCCCCATGGGCATAGGGGTAATTTTCCTGGTAAATGTTTTGAGAATATATTCGCTGCTGATTGTTACTATGTATTCGCCCTCTATCGTGCATTTCTTTCACGATGATATTGTCCGCCCGTTTTTTTACGTAGTGATGTTTGCCCTTTGGGTAATTTGGAATGAAAGATTTACCATACCGATGCGCAAAAAGAGAGAATTGAATAGAAAAGCCGGAGCGGAAATGAATGAAGTTGTTTCCTAAATAATATTGCATATTATGAAATTTATCAGTTACACACATACAAGTTCGAGCTTGCAGGAGAGGATTGACAAAATACTTTCTCACGCTTCCTACGGAAAAGAGGAACTAAAATTTCTTCTGAGTATCATTGATTTGACCAGCCTTGAGGCAACCGATACCCGGCAAAGGATAATGGATATTTGTAAAAAATCCTACTCCTTTTCAACCTCACATGAAGGACTTCCCAATGTCGCCGCAGTCTGTTTTTATCCTCCCTTTATGGCTACTGCCAAAGAAGCATTAAACGAAAAAGATATTGCTATTGCCTCTGTCGCGGGAGCTTTTCCTTCCGGACAATCACCGCTTCACGTAAAATTGGAAGAAATTAAATATGCCATTGAAGAAGGAGCCGGTGAGATTGACATGGTTATATCAAGAGGTCTTTTTTTTGAAGGGAAATATCAAGAAGTGCGAGACGAAGTGGAAGCAATTAAAATTCTTTGCGGTGAGAATATTCATCTTAAAGTAATCCTTGAAACAGGAGAGCTCAAAACACCGGCTAATATTCGTAAAGCCTCTGAACTCGCAATCCTCGGAGGGGGTGATTTCATCAAAACTTCAACCGGAAAAATCAAGCCGGCGGCTACGTTGGAAGCATTCTTAGTGATGCTGGATACCATAAAAGAATATTATGAGCAAACCGGCAAAAAAATTGGCATCAAAGCTGCCGGAGGTATTTCCGACTCCCAAGAAGCCCTGAAATATTACGCTCTGGTGGATGCAATATTGGGAAAAGAATGGCTGACAAAAGACTTTTTCAGGATCGGAGCAAGCCGCCTTACCGACAAGCTGGTCGAAACTATTTTGCATTCTTGATAAGCGCATTCCCGGTCTCTTTTATTTTGTAATTCAAATCTTGCAAAAAATGTCTCAAATATCGAACATTATTACTTTCTTCCCTTCCGAGCTACTCCCTCAGGAAGAAAGATTACAAAGAGTCAAACGCAACAAGGAAGTAAGCATCGGGATTCCCAAAGAACAACAAAAGTATGAAAATCGTATCCCGCTTATCCCGCAATCTGTCGGCTTATTGATTGCCAATGGGTTTAATGTTGTTGTAGAGGAAGATGCCGGCATTGAATCCGGTTTCTCAAACGAAGATTTCATTGCTGCGGGAGCAAAAATTGCCTACCACCGTCCGGAAGTTTTTGAATGTGATATTATTTGCAAGGTAGCCCCGCTAACGATTGATGAGATAAGGATGTCGGGAAAGCGAAAAACCATTATCACAGCTCTCAACCTGACCCGTCAAACACCGGAATATTTTCATGAGCTTCAAATAGGGAAACACACTTGCCTGTCGTATGAATATATTCAGGATAAATCCGGAATCCATCCTTTGGTACGATCTATCAGCGAGATTACCGGTACTTCCCTTATCTACATCATAGCCGAACTCATGGCAAACACGGAACACGGAAAAGCCAGACTCTTGGGAGGTCTTCCGGGTATTGCTCCTACGGAACTTGTGGTATTGGGTGCCGGTACGGTGGCGGAATATGCCATTCGCGCAGCGCTCAACCTTGGGGTCTCGGTCAAAGTATTTGACAACTCACTGTATAAGTTGAGAAGACTCAAAACCCATATCGGTAAAGAAATATACACTTCGACTATCCAACCCCGGCTACTCGAAACGGCACTCTTGCAAGCAGACGTTGCCATCGGTGCCATGTACTCCCAAAAAGCCCTTAGTCCGCTTCTCGTTACCCGGGATATGGTCTGCAAAATGAAAGAAGGTGCCATCATCGTGGATGTTAGCATTGACCAAGGTGGATGCTTTGAGACTTCCCGTCCTACCGACCATCAGAACCCGACCTTTAAAGAATGTGGAGTGTTACACTATTGTGTCCCGAATATCGCTTCCCGTTATCCCTATACCGCTTCACAAGTATTGAGCAACTCACTGACAGACATATTATTGAATATTGGCGAAGCCGGAGGCATTGATATGATTATCCGTTTCGATCCCGGACTGCGTAAAGGGGTATATGTCTATCAAGGCATCATCACCAAATCTCCCGTAGGGAAATATTTCAAGCTCCCGTATCAAGATATTAAGCTATTATTAAGTTCCGTGAAATCATAGTGCGTAGACAGCCCGGAACTTTTTTTCCATTATTACACTTTCCCCGGGTAAGTCTCCAAAGCTTTCTCCAACACGTCCATAGCTTCCGCTAAATCATCAACATTTAGCACATAACTAATCCTGACTTCATTACTTCCCCTGCCCGGCGTGGCATAAAAACCGGTAGCCGGAGCCAACATCACGGTTTTATTCTCATACTGAAAATCTTCAAGCAACCAACGACAGAAATGGTCGGAATCGCGAATAGGCAATTTGGCAATCACATAAAAAGCTCCCGAAGGAGACGGACAGAAAGCTCCGGGAATAGCATTGATTTTTTCGACAACCACATCTCTTCTCGCCAAATATTCTTGCAACACATTCTCAAAATATTCCTCCGGCGTGTCCAAAGCAGCTTCTGCAGCGACTTGTCCGAAACTCGGAGGGCTCAAACGGGCTTGTGCAAATTTCATCGCCGTTGCCATAAAGGTCTTATTTTTGGAAATCAATACTCCGATACGGAAACCGCAAGCGCTATATCTTTTTGATACGGAATCTATCAGAATGGTATTATCCTCCAGTCCATCGAGATTCATCAGTGAAAAATGTTGCTTTCCGTCATATACAAACTCACGATAAACTTCATCAGCTATCAGATAGAGGTCATATTTCAGAGCTATCTTCTTCAAGGTTTCCAATTCTTCCCGGGAATATAAATAACCGGTAGGATTATTCGGATTACACACCATAATAGCCTTCGTCTTGGGAGTAATCGCATCTTCAAATTCAGCAATTGAAGGCAACGCAAAGCCGGATTCGATAGACGAAGGGATAGGCACAACGTTAACGCCTGCATTCACGGCAAAACCTTTGTAATTAGCATAATACGGCTCCGGAATAATAATCTCATCACCTTCATCCATAATCGTTTGCATCGCAAAAAGGATAGCTTCCGAAGCGCCGGCAGTAACAATCATCTCCTCCGGGCTCACTTCTATATTATGATTGCGATAATATTGCGCAAGTTTTTTGCGATAGGATAAAATTCCATTCGAAGGGCTGTATGCGACGACCTTTTCATCATAATTGCGAATGGCATTCAAGGCAACCTCCGGCGTTTCTATATCCGGCTGCCCGATATTCAGATGAAATACTTTCACACCCCTCTCTTTTGCGGCATTGGCAAAAGGAACTAATTTTCGTATTGGTGATTCGGGCATCTTTTGCCCTTTCGATGAAATTCCCGGCATCTTATTTTCTTTTTATGGATACTAATTTATAAATTTCAAAATATTTTTTTAATCCTACCAACCCGAAGCTAATACATCAATGATATGCATGGTTTTGATAGGACTTTTACGTTCGCTGATGATTCCCTGTTGGTGCATCAAGCAAGAAGCGTCAGTGGAAATAATATATTCAGCTTCCGTCTCCAAAGCATTCTCTACTTTTTGTTGTCCCATAGCCACGGAAATAGGACGGTATTTGACAGAAAAAGTACCTCCGAAGCCACAACATACATCCGTATCCCGCATCTCCACCAATTCCAAACCCTCGACATTAGCAAGCAGGATGCGGGCTTCTTCCTTAATTCCGTATTCCCGCAGGGCAGCGCAACTATCATGATACGTAACCCTGTGCGGAAATTTAGCACCTATATCCGTAACTTCAAGCACATTAACCAAAAAATCGGTAAATTCGTACAGATTTGCAGACAGCCTTTTCACTTCGTTGTGATAACTGGTATTATTAAATATTCTCGGATAATAGTTCTTAATGTATCCCGGACAGGAAGCAGAAGGAGAAACGATGGGACGAGTGTTTGGAAAATCAGAGATAAACTTTTCTCCCATACTTGCTGCTTCTTCAAAATGTCCGCTGTTATAGGCAAATTGCCCACAGCAGGTTTGTTGGTCATTGTAATGAACCTTTACGCCCAACTTTTTCAATATCTTGACCATATTCATTCCCGTTTCGGGATAAATCTGGTCAATAAAGCAAGGTATGAATAAATCTACTTCCATATCTTAATTTGTTTCCGGTCGTACATTATCAGCGATGTTTATTATCTTAGCCTCTTTCAAGCATGGAACGCAAGAAGCCGTATCTATCTTTTGGCAATAGTCCACTTCAAGCTTTAAACCTTTCATCGTAAGTCGTTTAGCTGCTTCCGTTCCTTCCATATTTTGAGCCAATTCCGGGCTCATTGTATTCCACAGCGTGAAAGCACTCAATGCTGCATCATTATCAAGGGCAAAATTACCGTTTTGTAATAAATGCTCTGCCAAGGCACCCGCAAAAAGGCTATCTTCCAAATTGTACACCCCTTTCCAGCCCGAACATAAAACCGTTACATGCTCTTTTTGTGTGCAGAGATATGTAGTCAGAGCAGAAAGATTGAGAAAAGAACCGATTAGGAGTTGCCGGACATCTTTGGCGGCTTCTATTGCCTTAGTCCCGTTCGTTGTACTCAAAACGACCTCCTTTCCACGTATCTTTTCGTCCATAAAGTGGAGTGGAGAATTGCCCATATCGGCAAAGTCCATCGTATTGCTATCCCGTTCGGAAGCCACTATATAGCCCTTACTTTTATAGTTTTTTGCATCCTTGAGACCGGCAACCGGAATAATAGCAGCAACTCCGTTCTCTATAGCCGTACAAATAGAGGTCGTAGCCCGCAAAATATCCACGACCACCACAATCTGTTTGTCGTCATGCCTACGCGCCAGATATTCTCCGGGTGTAAAATAGACCTTTATCTTTCGCTTGTCAACGCCCATGAAGAATTATTGAAAAGGAACCTTTACCACCTTGGCTTTCAGTGATTTATTACGGATTTTTACAAAGATTTCCGTTCCGAATTTAGTAAAACCTTTATTGAGGTATGCCATGCCTATTGCCTTATTGAGGCTGGGAGACATCGTTCCGGAAGTTACGTGTCCTATTTTATTTCCTTCGGCATCAAAGACTTCATATCCGTGGCGGGGAATACCTCTGTCTATCATTTCAAAGCCCCGCAAACGGCGTGTTAAGCCCTCTTCTTTTTGGCGAAGCAGAAAATCTCTGTCCACAAATATATTGTTGTCAGTGAATTTTGTTATCCAGCCCAAACCGGCTTCCAAAGGCGAGGTCGTATCATCAATATCATTTCCATAAAGACAGAAGCCCATCTCAAGGCGCAAAGTATCCCGCGCACCGAGTCCGGCGGCTTGTATGCCGAATTCTTCGCCGGCTTCCATCACGGCATCCCAGATGGCGGAAGCAATTTCATTTTTCATATAAATCTCACAGCCTCCGGCACCCGTATAACCGGTCGTGGAAAAGCAAATATTATCAAAACCCGCAAACTTTATTTCACGGAACGTATAATAGGGCATATCCACCACATTCGAATCCGTCAATTTTTGCATAGCTTTCAAAGCCAAAGGACCTTGAACGGCTAACTGCGACCATTCGTCCGAGACGTTAATCAGTTCTGTCCCCACTTTCAGCCCAAATTTTTCATTTTGTTGCAATATCCAATTCCAATCTTTATCAATATTTGCCGCATTGATAACCAGCAAGAACTTTTGGTCTCCAAAACGATATACTAAAAGGTCGTCCACTATACCGCCTTTCCCGTTGGGGAAACAACTGTATTGCACCTTGCCGTATGTAAGCGCATCCACATCATTGCTCGTAATCCATTGTACAAGATCGCGTGCTTTGGGTCCTTCCACCCAAATCTCTCCCATGTGAGAAACGTCAAAAACACCCAGTTTTTCCCGGACACCGAGATGTTCCACTTTCAAACCGGCATATTGTACCGGCATCTCAAAACCCGCAAAAGGTACCATCTTGGCACCTAAATCAATATGCTTTTGATATAATGCTGTTCTCTTCATTGAAATAAATTTTATAAAAACGCTGCAAATTTATAGAT